>NZ_JBPQTW010000213.1:0-11634 GCF_051386535.1 Streptomyces sp. URMC 127 | reverse complement strand
GTACGGGGGTGGGCGGGGGTGCTCAGGCGGTTGCCGGTTCCGGGAGGCGGGATTCGGCTACGGCCAGGCCGGCGACTGCGGTGAGCAGGAGGAGCGTGCCGAGGACGGTCGCCCCGGTGAGGTGTTCCCCGAGGAGCGTCACCGCGAGGATGGCGGCGCTGACGGGTTCGATCAGCATCACCACGGCCGCCGTCGTCGCACGGACGGCGGCGACGCCGGCGAAGTAGAGCGGATAGGCGAGCGCGGTGGTGACGGCGGCGACGTAGGCCATGAGCAGCAGGACGCGCCACAGATGGCCGGTGTGCGGCACCAGGCCCTCGGCCCAGGCGAGGGGCAGCAGGACCGCGGCGCCGATGCCGAAGGACCACATCGTCAGGCTGTAGGGGTCCTCTCCCCCGCCGCCGCGGCGGCCCGTCCAGCGGGCCAGAAGCGTGGCCACGGCGTATCCGGCGGCGGACAGCAGTGCCAGGCCGACCCCGAGGGGGTCGACGGTGCCCGTCCGGTCGCCCAGGACGAGGACGGCCAGGCCGGCGAGGGCCCCGCAGACCGCGAGGACCCCGCCCCGGCCTATCCGCTCGTTCAGCAGCAGGCGCCCGCCGATCGCGGTGAAGACGGGCCCGGCGCCCAGGGTGACGATGGTGCCGACCGCGAGGCCCGTCTCCTGTACCGCCCCGAAGTAGGCGGTCTGGAAGACGGCGAGGCCGATGCCCGTGCCGATCAGGAGCAGCAGCCGCTGTCCCCGCAGCCGGGGCCGCGGCGCGCCGGGTGCGGAGGCGGGGGCGGGCCGGACGGGGAGGAAGGCGCGGGCGGCGAGCAGCAGCGCGAGGCCGCTGACGTACCGCCAGAAGGAAACGGCCATCGGGCCGAGGTCGCTGGACCGGTAGATGATGTCCACGGCGGCGCCGGTCGTTCCCCAGGTGGTGCCGGCGACCGCGAGGTAGATCAGGCCGCGCGCCACGGAGCGCGACGCCTTCGCGCCGGGGTCGTTCGCGCCGGGGTCACCGGCCGGGAACGACGGCTCTACGGGCGTTTCGGACACGGATTTGGACACAGTGCGTTCTCCAGACGGAGCGGATGGTCATGGGGACTCCCGTGCGCGGGCACACCCGGACAGCGCGTCGGCCTCCGGGGCCCGGCGCGCTGATGGGACGTGGCGGCCCGCGTCAGGCGGCGGGAGGCGCAAGCACTGTCGAACGCATGACGACCACCCTACGCCCTCCCCCGGCTCAAATGATCAACGTTCCGGCTGCCGTTGGCGGAAACTGGCCGCTGGAGGAGCGAGATCAGGCCGTTCAGCCGTGCTCGGCGAACGCCGCGGCGATCTCGTCGTGTCCCGCGCCCGCCGCGAGCAGCAGCCGCAGCAGGACCCTGGCCTTGTACGGGTCGAGCAGCCCGCCGTTGATCAGGCCGCGCTGCTGGAGGTCGGTCTCCGAGCCGGGGGCGCGGTAGGTGTGCCGCAGCACCGGGCCGCTGCCCGTGCGGGAGGTGAGGACGACCGGGATGCGTGCGGCGAGGGCGCCCAGCACGGGCGCGAAGGAGGCGGGCACGTGCCCGGCCCCGAAGCCGGCGACCACCAGCCCCCGGTGGGTTCCGGCGAGCCCTTCGAGCGGGCCGGGGTCGTCGTCGAGCGTGACGCAGTGCAGGGCCACGCGGGCGGCGTCGAGCCGCGCTCTGCCGATGCCGGGCGGCAGGACGGCGCGGCGCGGCGGTGGCGCCAGGACCCGCACCCGCCCTTCGGCGACGAGCCCCACCGGGCCTGTGTCCGGGGAGACGAAGGCCGCCGCGCTCGTGCTGTGGGCCTTGCGCACCCACCGCGCCGCGTGCACCTGGTCGTTGAAGACGACGAGCGCGCCGAGCCCGCGCGCCGCGGGGGAAGCGGCGACGCGTACGGCCGCGAGCACGTTGGCGGGCCCGTCGGCGCCGGCCATGGCCGGCTGCCGCATCGCGCCGGTCAGGACGAACGGCGCGTCGTGCGGCCACACGAGGTCCGCGAGGAACGCGGTCTCCTCCAGGGTGTCGGTGCCCTGGGTGACGACGACGCCGGACGCCCCTTCCGCCACGGCCCGCGAGGCGGCCTCGACGACGTCGAGGACCTGCGCGAAGGTCAGGCTTCCGCTCGGCACGGCGTGGGCGTCCCGTACGTCCAGCACTTCCCCGACCTCACCCAGGCCGGGTACGGCCGCGGTGATCTCGGCTCCGGTCAGCCGCTTCCCCTCGGCGCGCCCGGACACCGATATCGTGCCTCCGAGCGCGAACAGCGCGATGCTCACGTTTCCTCCCGCCATGGCCGCCCGGCCGCAGCCGGGCTACGCGCCCCGGATCAAGTCCGCGGCCTTCTCCGCGATCATGATGGTGGGTGCGTTGGTGTTGCCCCGCACCAGGGTCGGCATGACCGAGGCGTCGGCCACGCGCAGGCCCCGTACGCCGTGCACCCGCAGCTGGTTGTCGACGACCGGTCCCATGGCGCAGGTGCCCGCGGGGTGGTAGAGCGTGTGCGCTTGCCGCCGGGCGAAGCCGAGGAGGTCCTGTTCGCTGTCCGAGCGCGGCACGAGGAAGTCGGAGCGCCGGTGCGCCCGCAGGGCGGGACGGCCCGCGATGTCGAGCAGGACCCGCAGGGCGCGGACCGCAGCCGCACGGTCCTCCTCCGTGGAGAGGTAGTTGTGCACGATGCGCGGCTTGGCGCTGGGCATCGCCGAGCGGAGGAAGACCTTGCCCCGGGCGGTCGCGTCCAGCAGGACGGCGCCGTGGTGGAAGGCGTGGGCGGCCGGGGCGCCGAGGCCTTCGTCGTGGAACATGGCCGGAAGCGCGTGGATCTGCACGTCCGGCGCTTCCAGACCGGGGAGCGTCCGTACGAACCCGCCCGCCTCCCCCGCGTTCGAGGTGAGCGGCCCCCGGCCCTCGGACTCCAGCAGGGCGAGGTTCTCCGGGGACATCGCCGTCAGCAGCGTCTCGGTGTCGGTGAGGTGGATGACCGGCAGGTGGACGTGGTCCTGGAGGTTCTCGCCCACGGGGAGGTCGGCGCGCGGGGTGATGCCCAGCGCCTCCAGCTCGGGGGCGATGCCGATGCCCGAAAGCATCAGCAGCTGCGGGGAGTTGTAGGCGCCGGCGCAGAGGACGACCTCCCGCTCGGCGCGCAGTTCCACCATCTCTCCGTGGTGTTCGGCTTCGATGCCGGCGGCCCGGTCGCCCGAGAAGAGGAGCCGGGTGCACTGCGCGCCGGAGAGCACGGTCAGGTTGGGCCGCTCCAGGGCGGGGCGCAGGTAGGCGTCGGCCGTGCTGCACCGCAGGCCGCCCCGCTGGGTGAGCTCGTAGTAGCCGAAGCCGTCCTGCTCCGGGCCGTTGAAGTCCGGGTTGAAGGGGTGGCCCGCCTGCTGCGCGGCCTCCACGTACGCCGTCATGAGCGGGCTGCGGGACCGGCCCCGGCTGACGGTGAGCGGGCCACCGGCGGCGTGCCGGGCGGACGGGCCGCCGTGGTGGTCCTCGGCGCGGAGGAAGTACGGGAAGACCTCGTCCCAGCTCCAGCCCTTGGCGCCGGCGTCCGACCAGGCGTCGTAGTCCCTGCGGTTGCCGCGGATGTAGATCATCGCGTTCATGGACGACGAACCGCCCAGGGTCTTCCCGCGCGGCAGGTAGCAGCGGCGGCCGTCCAGGCCCGGCTCGGGCTCCGTCGCGTAGTCCCAGTCGTACTTCGTCCGGAACAGCTTCGCGAACGCCACCGGTGTGCGGATCTCCGCGGCGTCGTCGGGCGGGCCGGCCTCCACCAGCAGCACGCGGACCCCGGGGTCCTCGCTCAGCCTCGCGGCCAGCACGCAGCCGGCCGATCCCGCCCCCACGACGACGTAGTCGTGGGTCTGGTGCTGTGCGTCCCGTGCGCCCTGCATGGGCGTCCCCTCCCGGTTCCCGGCGATCGGTGCGACGGCGCTCCCATGATGGCCCCCGCCGGTGGGGGCGACCAGACGGGCCGGATGAGCCGGATGAGTACGCGCACCCGTGCGTTCTGAGTACCCGGCCCGAAGCGGGCCCGCCAGGCCTGGGGGTTCAGTGGACCCATGAACGACCGAACGACAACCGAGCGCGCCGCGGAGACGACGGAGACGGACGACGAACTGCGGCGGTCCTGGGCCGCCGCCAACGCCGCGGACGCCGCGGACGCCGCCGAGGCCGCGGAGGCCTCTGCCCGGGCACGCGGTGACCGGGACGAGGACGGCCGCGGAGCGCTCATCGTGCCCGCGGTGCTCGCACTGCTGCTCGTCCCCGTGGCCCTCTGCTTCGGTGGACTCGCCCCCATGGCCACCGACAGCTGCGGCCCCGACGACTGCTCCCGCGCCCTCAACCAGGCCCTGGAAGAAGTGATGGCCGGCCTGTACCTGACCGTCGCCGGCACGCCGGCGCTGCTCCTGACGGCCGCGGTCCTGCCGCGGCGCATGCGGTACGCCGCCGGGCGCAGGATCGCCGCCTGGAGCGCGCTGCTCCCGCCGCTCTTCGTGATCCTCAGGGTCCTCAACCTGCCGTACTGAGCCTGCCGGCCGTCCGGAGCGGCCGGTCCGTCGTGCGGCGAGGCTTGCGAGGGGGCGTGCCGGGGAACGGCTCCGGGTAACGAGTGCATCAGGTGCGTCAGGGTGAGTCAGGTGCGTCAGGGATCCGTGAGCAGCGCCGTGTTCGGCGCGACGGGAGGGACGTGTGATGTCGGACGTGGTCGTGTCGGACGAGGTGCGGGAGGCCCTGGAGCGCGGCCGTCCGGTGGTCGCCCTGGAGTCGACGATCATCGCGCACGGGCTGCCCCGGCCGCGGAACCTGCAGGTGGCGGAGGAGCTGGAGGAGCTCGTACGGGAGGGCGGCGCCGTTCCCGCGACGATCGCCGTGCTGGACGGCCGGCCGTGCGTGGGGCTGGACAAGGAGCGGCTGGCGCGGGTGGCGGGTGAGGACGGCATCCGCAAGCTGGGGCACCGGGACCTGGCGCCGGCGGTCGCGGCGGGGGCGAGCGGCGCGACGACCGTGTCCGCGACGGCCTTCCTCGCGGCGCGGGCCGGGATCCGGGTCTTCGCGACAGGCGGGCTGGGCGGGGTCCACCGCGAGTGGGCGCAGACCCAGGACGAGTCGGCTGACCTGCGGCTGCTGGCGCGGGTGCGGATCGCGGTGGTCTGCGCGGGGGTGAAGTCGGTCCTGGACGTGCCCGCGACGCTGCAGCGCCTGGAGACGCTGGGCGTCGGGGTGCTGGGGTTCCGGACGGCGGAGTTCCCGGGCTTCTATCTGAGCAGTTCCGGCGAGCCGGTCGACTGGACGGCCGGGTCCGCGGCGGAGGTGGCCGGCGTGCTGCGCGCCCAGGACGCGCTCGGCGGCCCGGAGTCGGCCCTGGTCGTGGCGAACCCCGTGCCCGTGGCGCAGCAGCTCGACCCGGCCCTGCACGACCGGGTGCTCGCCGAGGCGCTGACGGCGTGTGCGCGGGAGGGCGTCACGGGTCAGGCGGTCACCCCCTTCCTCCTCGACCACCTCGTCCGGCACACCGGCGGAGCGTCGCTGGAGGCCAACGTCGCGGCGGTGCGGGGCAACGTGCGGCTGGCGGCCGAGATCGCCGTGGCGTACGCCTCATGACGGGCCCCGGGGCGGGTGTTCGCGGCGGGGCGCTGCTCGTCGTCGGAGACGTGGTGACCGATGTCGTCGCCCGACACCGCACGCCGCTCGCTCCCGCCACCGACACGGCGGCCGACATCGTCACCCTGCCGGGCGGCGCGGGAGCCAACGTGGCCTGCTGGGCGGCTCGTTCGGGCGTAGCGGATGTGCGTCTCCTGGCCCGGGTGGGCGCGGACGCGGCGGGGCCGCACGAGCGTGCGCTGCGCGCCGCCGGGGTGCGGCCGCACCTCGCGGTCGATTCCGAGGCCGCTACGGGGACGGTGATCTGCCTGGTCGGCGGGGACGGCGAGCGGACGTTCCTCACCGACAGCGGAGCCGTCGTACGGCTGTCGCCCGCCGACTGGAGCGACGATCTCCTCGCCGGGGCGGGTCACCTGCACCTGTCGGGCTACCTCTTCTTCGCCGAGAGGAGCCGGGCGGCCGCGCGGACCGCGCTGGAGGCGGCCCGCGCCCGCTCCGTGCCGGTGAGCGTGGACCCGGCCTCCGCGGGCTTCATCGCGGGCCTGGGCGTGGACCGGTTCCTGGAGGCCGTCGCGGGAGCGGACGTCCTCCTGCCCAACGGGGACGAGGCGGCGCTCCTGACCGGCCTGCCCGACCCGGCCGATGCGGCGGCGAAGCTGAGCCGGCACTTCCCGCTGGTGGTCGCCACGCGGGGCGCCGGTGGCGCGCTGGTCGCGGCCGCCGGCGCGGTCGCGGCTCGCGTCCCGGGCGAGCCTGCCGCCGCCGTGGACACCACGGGCGCGGGCGACGCCTTCACGGGAGCCTTCCTGGCCGCCTGCCTGGCGGGCCACGACCCGGCCGCGGCGGCACGGCGGGGATGCCGGGCGGGCGCGGAGGCGGTCACCCGCACCGGCGCCCGCCCGACCGGCGACGCGGGCTTCGGCCCCCTCTGATCGCCGACGGCCCGTCTCGGCCTGCTGCTCAGTCCTCCGGTGACACGCCGAGGTCGCGGCGCATGGCGTTCCTCATCGCCCGGAGGGTCTCCCAGATCTCGTACTGGGCCCGGGAGGCGCTCTCCAGGGTCTCGCCCGGGCCGGGTTCGCCCCGTTCGAGGCGTTTGACCTGGCCGTACACCTGGGTCAGGGCCTGGTTGGCGGCTCTCGCCCGGACGAGCACGGCGGCAGGGGCGATCATCTGCGCCTCGGAATACCGGTCGCGGTGAGCGCTCCGCGCCTCGTCGAGCGCTGCCCTGTCGGCGTCCTCCACGCCTCGTTCCCGCATGACGTGCAGGTGGCGGTTGAGTGCCGTGGTGAACTGCCGGGCGTCCCGGTTGAGCTCCACGTAGCACGTACGCCGCAGGGAACGGTACTCGCGCGCGTCCTCAAGGGCGCGGACGAGTTCTATCTCCCGGCGCTTCGCGCGCTCGGAGCCGCGCTGAGTGAGCAGCGCGGCCCCGAGGGTTCCCGCGACGCCCGTCACCGCGATGATCACGGAGCTGGGATCCAACGGTCCGTCCTTTCCCGGCCTGAGCGACCGGCGGCTCCTTTTTGCGCGGCAGCTCAGCCCGCCGCGTCTGCGGATTCGCGGGGGTGGGGGATCAGCGTTTCCGTGCCCGGCTGCTGGAGGGAGACGGTGCGTGCCGGGGCCGGGATGCGGATGCCCTCCTCGCGGTAGCGCTGGTGCAGGCGCTTGATGAATTCATGTTTGATGCGGTACTTGTCGCTGTACTCGCCGACCCCGAGGATCACCGTGAAGCCGATCCGCGAGTCGCCGAAGGTGTGGAACCGGACGGCGGGCTCGTGGTCGGGGACCGCGCCGGTGATATCCCGCATCACGCTCTCGACCACCTCGTTGGTGACCCGCTCGACGTGCTCCAGGTCGCTGTCGTAGCCGACGCCCACCTGCACGGTGACCGACAGCTTCTGCTCGGGCCGGCTGAAGTTGGTCATGTTGGTGCCGGCGAGCTTGGCGTTCGGGATGATGACGAGGTTGTTGTTGAGCTGCTCCACGACGGTGATGCGCCAGTTGATGTCGCGGACGTAGCCCTCCTCACCGCTGCTGAGCCGTATGTAGTCGCCGGGCTGGACCGTCTTCGAGACGAGGATGTGCACGCCCGCGAAGAGGTTGGCCAGCGTGTCCTTCAGGGCCAGGGCGATCGCCAGACCGCCCACGCCGAGGGCGGTGAGCAGCGGGGCGATGGATATGCCGAGGGTTTCCAGGATGATCAGGAAGCCGATCGCCAGGATCACGACGCGGGTGATGTTGACGAATATGGTGGCGGACGCGGCCACGCCGGACCGCGACTGCGCGACGCTCCGCACGAGACCGCTGACGACGCGGGCGGCGGTGAACGTCGCCGTCGCCATGACGAAGGCCGTGAGCACTTCGTTGACGGTGTGCCCGACCTGGCCGGTCAGCGGGAGGGCCGCGGCTCCCGAGGCGACGCCGCCGGCCACCGCGGCCCACGGGAGGACGCCGCGCAGCACGTCGACGATGATGTCGTCGCCCTCCCACGCCGTGCGGGCGGCCCGCTCCCCGAGCCAGCGCAGGATCACCCGCAGCAGGAGGGCGACGGTCACGCCGGCGGCGACGGCGATGCCCGCGACGATGACGTCGTGCAGGGTGAGGTCGCGGTTCATCGGTGTCCTCCTGCCGTTGCGGAGAACGGAGCGACGGCGTCGCAGGCTGCCGGTAGCCCGGAGTAATGGTTCGTCACCTTGTACCTGTCTGTCCTGACGGTTCGTGAGCGCGCGCCGGGGCCACGGAAGTGGATCAGCGCGACAGGACATCCTGCACCACGCCCGTTTCGCGCCCGCACGCCCGGGTGGCGATCAGGGCCGGAACCACTGCGGGTGACATGTGGTCAAGGCCGCACGCCGGCTAGCCCTTCGCCGCCGGCCGGGGGTCCAGCGTGGCGCTCTCCATCACCCTGTCCACCTCCCGGTTCTCCGCCGGCCCACCCGGCTGCGCGATGCCGAGGAGGAACGCCGAGCGGCTGTCGTCCACGGCGATCAGGGTCAGGCGGAGGTGCCCTGGGGTGCCCGTGCCCCGCTTGCCGTCGCTGACCTTCAGCGCCACCGTGTGCGCGGGGCGGCCGTCGACCGTCGTCGGCCGGGACTCCTCGGGCGCGGAACTCCCGTCCGGGTAGAAGAACTCCGCGTTCGAGCGGGCCGCCCGCTCCGCCTGCCGTTGCAGTTCGGGCTGCGGTATCGCCCGGGCACGGCCGGCGAGGACGGTGCTGCCGCCGGCCTCGCCGGTGTACTCGTTGCGGGCGCGCTCCTTGGTGACCGACGAGGTGAAGGCGCCGATCAGCTTCTGCTGCCCTTCGTGCTCCCACCCCTCGGGTATCGCGTAGGAGAGCCCGGCGGTGGTGTCCGTGACGCGGGGCCGGCCGGCGTACGGCCGCCCGTCCTCGTCGCGCGTCATCCACCACCCGGCGGCGACCCCGGCGACCAGCACCAGGACCAGGGCCGCCACGGCACCCACGACCACCGTCCGGCGGTGCCCCGGCCGCCCGGACGGGGAAGAGGGCGGAACCGGGGGCGCGGGCGGAACGGCGAGGGGAGGGTGAGGCGTCGTCATGGCCCCCAGCGTCCGTGATCCGCGGGGGACCTGCCTGAGCGCTCGTACTCACTCGCGTACTCATGTGCGTACGCGCAGGGGACGCGCATGAGTACGTGCTACCAGTGGGTCAGTTGTTCCAGGGGTTGGCCGGCTGGTCATTGATCGCTGTCCAGAAGCGCGTGCCTGCGGGGACGTCTCCGTAGGCCCAGAAGCTCCAGCCTCCCGAGCTCTCCAGGTCGGGCCCGTATCTGCCGTCGTGGAACTCGGCCATGCGCCAGCCCGTGCCGAAGGTGTTCGCGCAGACGCCGTCGGCGGCCGCACGGCTGGTCAGCCGGGTGCCGCGGATGGGGTTGGTGGCCGCGACCGCGCCCCGGGCCCAGCCCGCGTAGAAGCCGGGGGTGATGCCGGCGGGGGCGGGCCGGCCGTCGATCCTGAGGCAGAGTACGGGCAGGGCCGTGGTCGTGGCGGTGTCGCCCTGGTACGGGTTGCTCAGGGGGCCGCCGCCGACCTGGACGGTCCCGCTGGGGCCGTCCGCCATCAGGGTCCAGGTCATGGCCTTGCCGCCGGAGTCGGCGCCGGGCGCGGACGCCGCCGCGGGGGTTGCGAGGCTTCCTGCCGCGGCGAGCGCCGCGACGCCGAGAGCGAGAACCGTCTTCACCGAACGCATGGCTTCTCCTCACTGATGTGACGCGAGATGCATGGCGCAACGGTGCGGATTCTCCACGCTCTTCACAGGACCTCCAAGGCGGGAACCGGCCACCGGCCACCGGCCACCCGTGCCGGCGGCGACAGGGGGGCGGCCCGGCTCAGCCGAAGCGTTCGACGAGTTTCCTGAAGGTGTCGAACGCCGGCTTGGGCGCGTAGTCGTCGGTGGTGAGCCCGAACCGGTGGAACAGGCCGGGGTTCGCACTGTCGGCGTCGCGCAGGGCGAAGTGCGTGTAGCCGCTCAGCCGCAGCGGCCCGGCCTGGGCGGCGATGACGCCGATCACGGTCTCGACGACCTCGGCCTGCCGGTCGACGGTCCTTCCGGGCGCGGTGGGCCAGCCGTGCTCGGTGATGTGCAGGGGAAGGTGCCCGAGGCCGGCGGCGCCGAGGACCGCGTGGCGGTGGTGGCGCAGGAGCCCCTCGACCGCGCCGGGGAGGTCCGGTGCGGAGACGGGCCGGAAGACGTCGGGGAAGAAGTCCAGGCCCGCGTAGTCGAGGGCGGCGGTGAAGGCGTCTCCTCCCCGGCGGGTCAGGCCGGTAACGAAGGAGACGGCCGGTCCGAAGAGAGGTGTGGTGTTGAAGCCGATCCTCAGGTGGCCGTGGCCCAGGCTGCGTGCGTGCTCCTTGGCCGTGATCACGCCCCGGACGATCGCCTCGTGGACGCCCGGGTAGGCGCCGTCGAGCGTGGGCACCGACGTGACGTTCGGCTCCTCGGTCACCTGCAGCGTGCTCGTGACGTCTCCGTACTGCTCGACCAGTTCACAAAGGAAGGCGCAGTAGCCGTCGACGTCGCCGGAGGCGGACTGGTACTGGGCGACGAGGTCCAGGCTGCGGCCCCGCACGGCGTACCGGGCGGCGGTTTCCGGTGCGGTTGTGGCATGGGGCCCGCCGGGGCCGGTGGCGTCGGTGAACGGGATGTAGGCGCGGACGAGGAAGGGGCGGCCGGGCAGCCCTTGGAGCAGGTCGAGCGCGGCTGAGATACGGGACGGGTCGTCGGGCGGGCCGGCTGCCAGGCCCCCGGCGTCGTCGCCGGACACGCTGCCCGGGTATATCCCGAAGAGCATTCCGTCATGCGCTGTCCGCGTCATGGGCGGCCGTTCCTCTCGGCTCGGATGCAAGCCTCGGATGCAAGCGGGGCGGAGGGCGCCGCCGCGGTGGTGGGCCACGTCAGTGCGCCGGAACGGATGTCGTCGGCGACCGAGTCGATCCACGCCGTCTCGGCGCGGGCGAGGCACAGCGCGTACTCGGCCTCGATGACGTACAGGCGGGGCGCACCGGCGGCCCGTGCGGAGGCCAGGCGTTCCTCGTCGGCCTCCGTGCGCTGCCTCAGCCGCCGGGCCCGCTCGGCGAGAGCGTCCACGGCGCCGTCCGGGCCGAGCGCGCCGAGGTAGGTGACGGCGCCGAGGAAGCGGGTGAACTCGCGCTCGGGGTTGCGGATCTCGCGGTCCAGTCGCCGTACGAGCTCTTCGCGTCCGGCGTCGGTGAGCGCGTAGACGGTCCTCTCCGGGCGGTTTCCCGAGCGCTGCTGCCCCTGAACGGCCACCCAGCCCGCCTCGCTGAGGGCGGCAACGGTGTTGTAGAGCGTGCCCCGGGTGATCGCGGCTGCGTGACTGTCGCTGCGTTTCCGCAGCTCGGAGAGCATCTGGTAGGGGTGCGCCGGCTGCTCCAGGAGGAGGCCCAGCACGGCGGGCACGACGGGGTTGTCCAGGGCGCGACGTGGCATGGTCGAACTCTAACAGTCTAAATAGACTATGCACGCCGGAAGGGGGGGGGGGGGGGGGGGGGGGGGGGGGG
>NZ_JBPQTW010000212.1:0-11710 GCF_051386535.1 Streptomyces sp. URMC 127 | reverse complement strand
CGGGAGGGCGGGCGAGGCCCGCCCGGGGCGGCCGGTCAGTTCATGACGGCCATGGCGAGGGCCCGGCGGGCGCGCATCGAGGCGCGCTCGGCGCGGCGCTGCATGCGCCGGGCCGCGGCCAGCCGGGTGGCCCGCCTCTCGGTCTCGGCCTCCCTCAGTCGCTCGTGCATATGGGCACGGGCCAGGGCTTCTGGGATGAGTTGCATTTCGAGGTTCCTGTTCTGGCGCGAGGCGGTCGCGCGGGCAGTGTCACGGAGGGGGAATTCGGGGCCGAAGGGTTCGGCGGAGGGGCGGTGCATCGTCGGATCCTGCTTCTTGGGGTCGTGCGTGGTGGGGCGGTCGATGGTGCCGAAGGCGTTCATGCGGCGACCGGGTTCTTGCGCGGACGGCCACGGGGCCGCTTGCGGGCCACCACGACGCCCTGGACGAAGAGCTCGCCGCCCCAGACGCCCCACGGCTCGCGGCGGTCCAGGGCGCCGGCGAGGCAGGCCTCGCGCAGCGGGCAGGTCCGGCAGAGCGACTTGGCGTACTCCACGTCCGCGGGGGACTCGGCGAAGAAGACCTCCGGGTCGTAGCTGCGGCAGGGGACGGGGGTGCCCAGGTTCTCGATCGCGTCGTCGAGGTCGGACAGGGCGGTGAGGGGGGTCAAGGTGTCCTCCGTGGGGACGGGCGGGGGGATCAGGTCGGTCGCTACTGACGGGGTGTGTGCCTTGAGTTGCACGGTGTCTGTTTCCTCGTCTGTCTTCCGGCTCGTGGCCGGGCTGGTTCCCCTCGGCGAGGGGGCAAACAAAAGGGCCGCGGATCCCGGTGTGGGTTCCGCGGCCCTGGAAGGTGCCGACCTGATCATGCCGATCAGGCTGGATCTCTCCAGGGTTCGAGCCCACGGAAGGCCCACATCGTGTGGTGCTGCGTGCTGACGGATCCGGCGCCGTTGGTCGTCGCCGCAAGGGCATAGGCCTGGGCCTGTGCCGTTGCTGCTGCCTCTACCGCGGACGCCTTGGTCGGTCGCTCATTGATCAGGGAGGTTTCGTTGGTCAGGGCGGAGCCGTTGACCGGAGCGAAACCGGCGCCGGACAGACCGGTGCCCTGGAACGAACCGAAGGAGAAGCCGAGCGGACGGGCGGCGATGACCGGGCGATCGGTCATTTTGTTGCTGGTCTTGAAGCTGATCATTGGTCTCGCCTCCTCTCGGCGTCGTCGGGGACCTGTCGGGACAGGTCCGGGCTTTTCGGTTCGGTACAGCCGGTTCAGTACAGCACGGATCCCACGGCTCCCGGAAGAGCCGTTGTCTCCGTGCTCGGAAGGCTATGGGCAGGCCGTCCGCGTGCGCAAACTATTTTTCCGGAGATTCTTCGGATGTGTCGTGGGACGCATCTTCCGACGTCAGGTCATGTCCTGCGCACAGTGCGAGGACGTCCGCGCCGAACGAGCCGAGCTTGCGTCCTCCCACCCCTGAGATGCGCGCGAGCTCCGCTTCGGTTCCCGGAACGGCCTCCGCGATCGCGAGGAGCGTCTTGTCGGTGAAGATGCAGTAGGCGGGCTGGCCCAGCCGGCCGGCCTCGGCCGCGCGCCAGTCGCGCAGCCGCTCGTAGAGCGCCTCGTCGAGCTCGGAGGGGCAGTCCTCGCAGCGCATGAGCTTGATCTCGCCCGCGTCGGTCAGGGTGCGGCCGCAGACCCGGCAGCGGGCGGAGCCCCGCTTGCGGCGGCGCTCCGGGCCGCGCTCGACGCCCCCGGAAGCGCCGCGGGACCCCGGGCCGGTGCGGACCGCCGCGGAGCCCGGCCGCAGGCCGTTCAGGAAGCGGGTGGGGCGCCGGGAGGGGCGGCCGCCGGGCGTCCGGGAGAGCGCCCAGGACAGGGAGAGGTGGCGGCGGGCCCGGGTGACGCCCACGTAGAGGAGGCGCCGCTCCTCCTCGATCTGCTCGTCCGTCCTGGCGTATGTGATCGGCATCATGCCCTCGGCGAGGCCGACGAGGAACACGGCGTCCCACTCCAGGCCCTTGGCGGCGTGAAGTGAGGCGAGGGTCACACCTTCGACGGTGGGGGCGTGCTGGGCGCTCGCGCGCTCGTCGAGCTCGGCCACGAGGTCGGCGAGGGTCGCCGCGGGCCGGGCCCGGACGAAATCCTCGGCGAGGCGCACGAGGGCGGCGAGGGATTCCCAGCGGTCGCGGACCGCGCCCGAGCCGGCGGGCGGCTCGGGCGTCCAGCCGCGGGTGCCCAGGACGGCCCGCACCTGGGAGGGGACGTCATCGGCACCGGCGAGCTGGGAGTCGGCGCCGCCGGCCCGGGCGGCGCCGCGCAGCAGCAGCCCGGCCTCGCGCACCTCGGGCCGCTCGAAGAACCGCTCGGCGCCGCGCAGCTGGTAGGGCACGCCGGCGTCGGCGAGGGCCTGTTCGTAGACCTCGGACTGGGCGTTGATGCGGAAGAGGACCGCGATCTCGCTCGCGGGCACCCCGGAGTCGATGAGGTCCCGGACGCGGCGGGCGGTGCCCTCGGCCTCGGCGGGCTCGTCCGCGTATTCGCCGTAGACGGGCTCGGGGCCGGGCTCGCGCTGGGAGACCAGCGCGAGGCGGTGTTCCGCGGCCCGGCCGCGGGCCTGGGAGAGCAGGCCGTTGGCGAGGTGGACGACCTGGGGGGTCGAGCGGTAGTCCCGGACGAGCTTGACGACCGTGGCGTGGGGATGGCGGATGCGGAAGTTCAGCAGGTGGTCGGGGGTGGCGCCGGTGAACGAATAGATCGTCTGGCTGGCGTCGCCGACGACGCAGAGGCTGTCGCGGTCGCCCAGCCACAGCTCCAGCAGGCGCTGCTGGAGCGGGCTGACGTCCTGGTACTCGTCGACGACGAAGTGCTGGTACTGGCGGCGGACGGTCTCGGCGATGTCGTGCCGGTCCTGCAGGACGCCGACGGTGAGCAGCAGCACGTCCTCGAAGTCGATCACACCGCGGTCGCGCTTGAGCGCCTCGTAGCCCGCGTAGATGCGGGCGATCTCGGCGGGGTCGCGCGGGGCCTCGCGGCCCGCCTTGGCCCTGGCCGCCGGATAGTCCTCGGGGACGGTCTGGGTGACCTTCGCCCACTCGATCTCACCGGTGACGTCGCGCAGCTCGGTGCGGTCGAGGCGGACCTTGCAGCGGGCGGCGGCCTCCGCGACGATCTGGACCTTCCGCTCGGCCAGCCGGGGCAGCTCCCCGCCGACGGCCTTGGGCCAGAAGTACTGCAGCTGGCGCAGGGCGGCCGAGTGGAACGTGCGGGCCTGGACGCCGCCCGCGCCGAGCTGGCGGAGCCGGCCGCGCATCTCCCCCGCGGCGCGGTTGGTGAACGTGACGGCGAGCACGCTGGAGGGCTGGAGCACGCCGGAGCGGACGCCGTAGGCGATGCGGTGGGTGATCGCGCGGGTCTTGCCCGTGCCGGCGCCGGCCAGCACGCACACCGGGCCGCCGAGGGCCGTCGCCACCTCGCGCTGCTCGGGGTCGAGCCCGTCGAGCACCGCGTCCGGGGAGTCCGGAACCGGCGGGAAGAGGGTGGAGTGCGTTGCTGCTGTCACCCCGCCATGCTGCCAGGTCCGGCGGGGCGACCGGGAACGCCGTCCACAGGGGTGACGCGGTAGTCGTACGAATACGGGAATGGCTGCGGGTAGGTGCACGTTCTACCACCGGAACAACACCCGGATCGGTACCCGCGGCACGACCAGGGGGCGGACCGGAACCACCACCGAGAGAAGGGCACGAGGTCGAATGTCGGGCACCGTGACGATGTACAGCACCACCTGGTGCGGCTACTGCCGCCGGCTGAAGAGCCAGCTGGACCGCGAGGGAATCGCCTACAACGAGATCAACATCGAGCTCGACGCCGAGTCGGCGGCCTTCGTGGAGAAGGCGAACGACGGCAACCAGACGGTCCCGACGGTCCTGGTGACCCCCCTCAGCGGTGCGGCGCCGGTCACCATGACCAACCCGTCCCTGGCCCAGGTCAAGCAGGCCCTCGCGTCCTGACGCCGCGCTCGCTGCGAGCACACCGGCCGGAAGGGCCCCGGTCCGCGGACCGGGGCCTTCGCCGTGTCCGTCAGGGCTGGCCCTGCGGCAGCGGCTCGCCGTACCAGAGCTCCAGCAGGCGGGCCGCGATCGAGATGCCCGTCGGCGGCAGGACCTCCCCGGTGGCGAAGGCCTCCCGGAGCTCCTCGCGCGAGAACCAGCGCGCCTCGTGGATCTCCTCGCCGTCCACCTGGATCTCGCGGGACGTGGCCCGCGCCATGAAGCCCAGCATCAGGCTGGACGGGAACGGCCAGGGCTGGCTCGCGACGTACTCCACGTCCCCGACGACGACGCCCGCCTCCTCGGCGACCTCGCGCCGCACCGCCTGCTCCAGCGACTCGCCCGGCTCGACGAAGCCCGCGAGGGTGGAGAAGCGGCCCTCGGGCCAGTGCATCTGGCGGCCGAGCAGTGCGCGGTCGTCCTCGTCGGTGACCAGCATGATCACGGCCGGGTCGGTGCGCGGGTAGTGCTCGGCGCCGCAGGCCGGGCAGCGGCGGATGTGGCCGGCGGCCGCGACGACCGTGCGCTCGCCGCAGCGCGAGCAGAAGCGGTGCAGCCGCTGCCAGTTCTCCAGGGCGACCGCGTGGACCATCAGCCCGGCGTCGCGCGGCGAGAGCAGCAGGCCCGCCTCGCGCAGCCCGGCGGGGCGCGCGGACTGGTCCATCCGCCCCGGCAGGGCGTCCTTCTGCAGCGCGAAGTAGGCGATGCCGTCCGCGTCCTGGCCGAGGAAGTAGCGGTGGGTCTCGGTGACGGGGGCCTCGAAGGCCGGGGTCATGACGAGCTCGGTGCGGCCGTCCGGGGTGTCGTCGATCAGCGCCTGCCCGCCGGAGACCACGAAGACCCTCGTGGAGGGGTGGCTCCAGGCCGCGGCGAGCCACGCCTCGTCCAGGCGGTGGTGGGCGGCGCGGTCGATGCCGCTCACGCCGGTGAGGGTGATCGGCCGGGCGGCCGTGTGCTCGGTCCAGGTGGTCACTGCTGCTTCCAACTCCCCCTGCGAATTCCTGCGATGGTCGTCTGTGCGGTGCGCGGGCTAGCCGGCGCACCCGGCGCCGGGCCCCTGCGGCGCCGTGCGGGAGCCGTCCGCCTCCGCGAGGTCGGCCCACAGGTGGGCGGCGGTCTCGACGCCCTTCATCAGCAGGTCGAGCTCGACCTTCTCGTTCGGGGCGTGCCAGCCGTCCGAGGGCACCGAGATGCCGAGGAAGAGAACCGGCACGCCGAGCACGTCCTGCAGGTCGGCGGCGGGGCCGGAGCCGCCCTCGCGGGTGAAGCGGACCTTGGTGCCGAAGGCGCGCTCCATGGACCGCACGACCGACTTCAGGTACGGGTGGTCCAGGGGGGTCAGGCAGGGGCGGGTGGCGCCCCAGAAGGTGATCTCGTGGCGGATGCCGTCCGGGAGCGTGTCGGCGACCCACCGGCGCACGGCCTCCTGGACGCGGCCGGTGTCCTGGCCCGCCACGAGCCGGAACGACAGCTTCAGCTGGGCGGTGGAGGGGACGATCGTCTTCCCGCCGGGGCCCTGGTAGCCGCCGCCGATGCCGTTGACCTCGGCGGTGGGGCGGGCCCAGATGCGCTCCAGCGTGCTGTAGCCGGCCTCGCCCAGCGTGGCGTGCGAGTGGGCGGTGCGCAGCCACTGCTCCTCGTCGAAGGGCAGCTCGGCGAAGAGCTCGCGTTCGCGGTCGGTGAGCTCGGCGACGCCGTCGTAGAAGCCGGGGATCGCGACGCGCAGGTCCTCGTCGTGGAGGGCGGCGGCGAGCCGGGCGGCCTCCATGGCGGGGTTGGGCACCGCGCCGCCGAAGGAGCCGGAGTGGATGTCCTGGCCGGGGCCGTAGAGGTCGATCTGGCAGTCGGCGAGGCCGCGCATGCCGGTGCAGACGGTGGGGGTGTCCGCGGACCACATGCCGGTGTCCGAGACGATCACCGTGTCGCAGGCGAGGCGGCCGGCGTGGGCGCGGACGAGCTCGGCGAAGTGCTCCGAGCCGGACTCCTCCTCGCCCTCGATGAGGAGCTTGAGGCTGACCGCGGGGGCCGTACGGCCGGTGGCGGCGAGGTGGGCGCGGACGCCGAGGGTGTGGAAGAACACCTGGCCCTTGTCGTCGGCGGCGCCGCGGGCGTACAGCTTGCCGTCCTTGACGACGGGCTCGAAGGGCTCGGTGTGCCAGCCGTCCTCGCGGGCGGCGGGCTGGACGTCGTGGTGGCCGTAGACCAGGACGGTGGGCGCGCCCTCGTCGCCCGAGGGCCACTCGGCGAACACCGCCGGGGCGCCGTCGGTCTCCCAGACCTCCGCGACCGGGAAGCCCGTCTCGCGGAGCTTCGCGGCCAGCCACTCGGCGCTGCGGCGCACGTCTCCGGCGCGCGCGGGGTCGGCCGAGACCGAGGGGATGCGGAGCCACTCGACGAGGTCGTCGAGGAAGGCGGCGCGGTGGCCTTCGATAAACGCGCGGACGGCGCTGTCCGGAGTCTCGCTCATGGCATCGAGCCTATCCGGACACGCATCGTGACCATGACCGGCCCGGCGTCCGCCCTGGTCATCCGGGCTCTCCCAGCAGGAGCCGTTCGAGCCCGGCGCGGTCGGGGAGGCCGGGCGGGCGGACGGTCTCGCCGTCGCGCACGTAGACGAACGCGGCGGTCACGGAGGACAGCGGCAGGCCGTGCTGCTCGGCCCAGGCGACGCGGTAGATCGCGAGCTGCAGCGGGTCGGCGTCGTGGGCGCGGCTCGTCTTCCAGTCGACGATCTCGTACGTGTCGCCCTCGGGGCCGCGCTCGCGGTAGACGGCGTCGATGCGGCCGCGGACGACGCGGCCCGCGAGGGTGAGCTGGACGGGAACCTCGGTGCGGTGGGGCACGCGGCGGGCGTACGGGGTGCGCTCGAAGGCCTCCTTGAGGGCGGCGAGCTCCTGCTCGTCGGCGATCTCGGGGCCGGGGCCGTCGTCGTCGAGGCCGACGAGCTGCCCGCCGCCGCGCCCACGCGGGTCACCGTGCGGGTCCCGCCCCGCCCCGGTTGCGGCGACTTCGCCACCAACGTCGCCCTGCGCGTGGCCCAGGACACCGGCCGGCCCGCCCGCGAGGTCGCCGAGGTGCTCCGCAAGCGGCTGGCCGCGGAGCCGGGGATCGCCCGCGTCGAGATCGCCGGGCCCGGCTTCCTCAACATCACCCTTGAGGGGAACTCCTACGTCCAGCTCGTACGGGACGCCCTCGATCCGCCGGCCGCCGCCGAGCCGCTGCCCCTGCCCGATCCCGGCCACGAGCTCCCCGCCCTCCTCGCCCGCCTCGGTTCCGACGCCGCCCGCTGGAGCCTCCTGTGGCCCCCCGGCGCGGACCGCGCCGAGTTCCTCGTCCAGCGCGAGCACAACCCCCTCTTCCGGGTGCGCTACGCCCACGCCCGTACGCAGCGGCTGCTGCGCAACGCCCGCGACCTCGGCTTCCGGTCCGAGGCGGCCGAGCCGGCCGAGTACGAGCACCCCGCCGCCGCCCCGCTTTTTGCCGCCCTCGCCGACCACCGCCGCGTCCGCGCCGCCCGCGACCCCCGGCGCCTCGCCCGGCACCTCGACCGCACCGCCGGCGCCTTCCTGACCTGGCAGGCCGACCGCGCCGTCCTGCCCCTCGGTGACGAGAAACCCTCGGCCGTCCACCGCGCCCGCCTGGCCCTCGCCGAGGCCACGGGCAACGTGCTGGCCGACGGCCTCCACCAGCTCGGCATCACCGCACCCGCACACCTCTGAGGGGATCAGAGACCATGAGCCGTTCCGCCCACCCCGCCGGGCCCCGCTACGCCGACGTCCTGCCCGAGGGCCACTACACCCCGCCGCCCGCCGACCTCAACGCCCTCGACCCGAAGGTGTGGTCCCGCACCGTGGCGCGCGACGAGCACGGCGTCGTGACCGTCGGCGGCATCCCCGTCACCCGTCTCGCCGAGGAGTTCGGCACCCCCGCCTACTTCCTGGACGAGACCGACTTCCGGGAGCGGTGCCGCGCCTGGCGGGACGCCTTCGGCGACGAGGCGGACGTCTTCTACGCCGGGAAGGCGTTCCTCTCCCGCGCCGTCGTGCGGTGGCTGCACGAGGAGGGGCTCAACCTCGACGTCTGCTCCGCCGGTGAGCTCGCCACCGCCCTCGACGCCGGCATGCCCGCCGAGCGCATCGCCCTGCACGGCAACAACAAGAGCACCGAAGAGATCACCCGCGCCGTCGAGGCCGGCGTCGGCCGGATCGTCCTCGACTCCTTCCAGGAGATCGTGCGCGTCGCCCACATCGCCGAGCGGCTCGGCAAGCGGCAGCGCGTCCAGATCCGGATCACGGTCGGCGTCGAGGCGCACACTCACGAGTTCATCGCCACTGCCCACGAGGACCAGAAGTTCGGGCTCGCGCTCGCCGGCGGCCAGGCCGCCGAGGCGGTCCGGCGCGCCCTCAAGCTCGACGGGCTCGAACTCGTCGGCATCCACTCCCACATCGGCTCGCAGATCTTCGACACCTCCGGCTTCGAGGTCGCGGCCCACCGGGTCGTCGGGCTGCTGGCCCGCATCCGCGACGAGCACGGCGTCGAGCTCCCCGAGATCGACCTCGGCGGCGGCCTCGGCATCGCCTACACCTCCGACGACGACCCGCGCGACCCGAAGGAGATCGCCGCCGCCCTGCGCGAGATCGTCACCCGCGAGTGCGCGGCGGCCGGGCTCGCGGTGCCGCGGATCTCCGTCGAGCCGGGGCGCGCCATCGTCGGCCCCACCGCCTTCACCCTCTACGAGGTCGGCACGGTCAAGGAGCTGCCGGGCCTGCGCACGTACGTCAGCGTCGACGGCGGCATGTCGGACAACATCCGCACCGCGCTCTACGACGCGGAGTACAGCGTCGCGCTGGTCTCCCGGACGTCGGCGGCCGCCCCGATGCTCTCGCGCGTCGTCGGCAAGCACTGCGAATCCGGTGACATCGTCGTCCGCGACGCCTTCCTCCCCGCCGACCTGGCCCCGGGCGACCTGCTCGCGGTGCCGGCCACCGGCGCCTACTGCCGCTCGATGGCCAGCAACTACAACCACGCGCTGCGGCCGCCGGTCGTGGCCGTGGCCGACGGCGCGGCCCGGGTGATCGTCCGGCGCGAGACCGAAGAGGACCTCTTCCGTCTCGACGTCGGCTGACAGAAGAACCAGGCAAGAGCACGCAATGCCGCAGCAACGCTGACGGAAACAAAGGTCTCGGATACTGGACAGCGGAGGGAAACCTCCGTCCGGTGAGTGAGACTGGTGCACAACCCAAGATGTACGAGGCCGTATCGATGAAAAGCAGGGGTCGGATGATGCGTACGCGTCCGCTGAAAGTGGCGCTGCTGGGCTGTGGAGTGGTCGGCTCTGAAGTGGCGCGCATCATGACGACGCACGCGGACGACCTTACGGCGCGCATCGGCGCGCCCGTCGAGCTCGCGGGCATCGCCGTCCGCCGGCCCGGCCGCGTCCGCGCCGGGGTGCCCGAGGAGCTCATCACCACCGACGCCACCGCGCTCGTCAAACGCGACGACATCGACGTGGTCGTCGAGGTCATCGGCGGCATCGAGCCGGCCCGCACGCTGATCACCACCGCGTTCGAGCACGGCGCCAGCGTCGTCTCGGCGAACAAGGCCCTGCTCGCCCAGGACGGCGCCGCCCTGCACGCCGCCGCCGAGCAGCACGGCGTGGACCTCTACTACGAGGCCGCCGTGGCCGGCGCCATCCCGCTGGTCCGGCCGCTGCGCGAGTCCCTCGCCGGCGACAAGGTCAACCGCGTGCTCGGCATCGTCAACGGCACTACCAACTTCATCCTCGACAAGATGGACTCCAGCGGCGCGGGCTACTCCGAGGCGCTGGACGAGGCCACCGCCCTGGGGTACGCGGAGGCGGACCCGACCGCCGACGTCGAGGGCTTCGACGCCGCCGCGAAGGCCGCGATCCTCGCCGGGATCGCCTTCCACACCCGGGTCCGGCTCGACGACGTCTACCGCGAGGGCATGACGGAGGTCACCGCCGCGGACTTCGCATCCGCAAAGGAGATGGGCTGCACCATCAAGCTGCTGGCCATCTGCGAGCGGGCCGCCGACGGCCGGTCGGTCACCGCGCGCGTCCACCCCGCGATGATCCCGCTGAGCCACCCGCTCGCCTCCGTGCGCGAGGCGTACAACGCGGTCTTCATCGAGGCCGACGCGGCCGGCCAGCTGATGTTCTACGGCCCCGGCGCCGGCGGCTCGCCGACCGCCTCCGCGGTCCTCGGCGACCTCGTCGCCGTCTGCCGCAACAAGGTCGCCGAGGCCACCGGTCCCGGCGAGTCCGCCTACACACGGCTGCCGGTGAGCACGATGGGCGAGGTGGTCACGCGCTACCACATCAGCCTCGACGTGGCCGACAAGCCCGGCGTGCTGGCCCAGGTGGCCACCGTCTTCGCCGAGCACGGCGTGTCCATCGACACGGTCCGCCAGCAGGGCAAGGACGGCGAGGCCTCCCTCGTCGTCGTCACCCACCGGGCCGCCGACGCCGCCCTGTCGGCGACGGTCGAGGCGCTGCGCAAGCTGGACACGGTCCGCGGTGTCGCGAGCATCATGCGGGTTGAAGGGGAGTAACAAAAGCAATGTTCAAGCAAACCCACCAGTGGCGCGGCATCATCGAGGAGTACCGCGACCGCCTTCCGGTCTCCGCGGACACCCCGGTGGTCACCCTCCGCGAGGGCGGCACGCCGCTCGTCCCCGCCCAGGTGCTCTCCGAGCGCACGGGCTGTGAGGTCCACCTCAAGGTCGAGGGCGCGAACCCCACCGGTTCCTTCAAGGACCGCGGCATGACCATGGCCATCACGCGGGCGAAGGAGGAGGGCGCGAAGGCCGTCATCTGCGCCTCCACCGGCAACACCTCCGCCTCGGCCGCGGCCTACGCCGTACGGGCCGGCATGGTCTGCGCCGTCCTCGTCCCGCAGGGCAAGATCGCCCTCGGCAAGATGGGCCAGGCCCTGGTCCACGGCGCCCGCATCCTGCAGGTCGACGGCAACTTCGACGACTGCCTGACGCTGGCCCGCGGCCTCTCCGAGCAGTACCCGGTGGCGCTGGTCAACTCGGTCAACCCGGTGCGCATCGAGGGCCAGAAGACCGCCGCGTTCGAGATCGTCGACGCGCTCGGCGACGCCCCCGACATCCACGTCCTCCCCGTCGGCAACGCCGGCAACATCACCGCCTACTGGCGCGGTTACCGGGAGTACGCCGCGGACGGGATCGCCTCCCGCACGCCCCGGATGTGGGGCTTCCAGGCCTCCGGTTCGGCGCCGATCGTGCGCGGCGAGCCGGTCAAGGACCCGCACACCATCGCCACCGCGATCCGTATCGGCAACCCCGCGTCCTGGCAGTTCGCCGAGCAGGCGCGGGACGAATCGGGCGGTCTCATCGACGAGGTGACCGACCGCCAGATTCTGGCCGCGTACCGGCTGTTGGCCTCGCAGGAGGGCGTCTTCGTCGAGCCCGCCTCCGCCGCGAGCGTCGCGGGGCTGCTCAAGGCCGCGGAGCTGGGTCTGGTCGACCGCGGTCAGCGGATCGTCTGTACGGTCACGGGCAACGGGCTCAAGGATCCGGACTGGGCGGTTGCGGGGGCGCCGCAGCCGGTGACTGTGCCGGTGGATGCGGCGGCTGCTGCGCAGCGGCTGGGTCTCGTCTGACGTTTACGTTGCCGGCCCGGCCTTTACGTGCCGGGC
>NZ_JBPQTW010000211.1:0-11719 GCF_051386535.1 Streptomyces sp. URMC 127 | reverse complement strand
GGGTACGGGGGAACGACGGGGGAAGCGGCTCCGGTGCAGGCCGAGGGGGATCGGCCCGCGCCGGGGCCGTTGCCGCAGGGAGCCGGGAGCTAGCGGACGGCCCCGTTCAGGCGGCCCTGCAGCAGGCGCGAGAGCGCCGCGTGCACATCGTCGGCGGACCGCTCCGGCTGGAAGGACTGCCAGTCCAGCGCGGCCACCAGCACCATCCCGAACACCGCCGACGCCGTCAGCGGAATGTCGGTCTCCGCCACCGGGTCGCCGTCTGCGGCCGTCTCCCTTAACACCGACTCGATCACCTCGACCGCCTGCTGCCGCACCCGCGTCAGCGTCGGCTGCCAGGCCCGGTTGGTCCGCCACAGCTCGGCGACGTAGAGCTGGGCCATCGAGGGGTGGCGGGCGACGAAGTCCAGCCCCGCACGGATCATCGCGTCCAGGGCGCCGGCCCGGCCGCCGCCGCGCTCGGCCGCCTCCTCGGCCGCCGCCCGCAGCGACGTGGTCAGCAGCTCCATCCCGTGCCGCAGCAGCTCCTCGAACAGATCGGTCTTGCTCCCGAAGTTGTAGTAGACGGTGCCCTTGGCCACCCCGGCCCGTTCCGCTATCTCGTCCACCGTGGTGGAGGAGAAGCCCTGTTCGGCGATGAGGGTCACCGCGGCGGCGAAGAGCTTCCGCCGGGTGTTCTGACGGCGCGTGCTGCTGCTGTCCATGCCAGTGATTCTCCCTGCCCGCCCGGCCGCCCCCGCGCCCGCGTCAACCCCGCGTGGCCGCACGGGCATTCGCGCAGGCCGCACCCGCCGCGCCGGGCCCCGGGACGGGCGCCGCGGCGCGCTCGCCCACCGCGTCGGCCGCCGCCCGGCGCGGGCGCATTAGGCTGGGGCGGACACCTTCGTCAGCCGTGCCACCGCCGAGGAGCCATCCGCCGTGTCAGACCCGCTGCGCCCCCGGGCCTCCCTGCGTACCGCCGTGGTCTGGGAGGTCCTGCGCGACGCCCTGGACCGCCGGGTGAAGGCCGCCGCCCCGGCCGGCGGCGTGCTGGACGTGCTCGACACCGGCGGCGGCTCCGGCAAGTTCGCGGTGCCGCTGGCCGCCCTGGGCCACCGCGTCACCGTGGTCGACCCCAGCCCCAACGCCCTCTTCGCGCTGGAGCGCCGGGCCGCCGAGGCCGGCGTCGCCGAGCGGGTCCGCGGCGTCCAGGGCGACGCCTCCGGCCTCTTCGAGGTGGTGGAGCGCGGCTCCTACGACGTCGTGCTCTGCCACGGCGTCCTGGAGTACGTGGACGACCCCGCCCAGGGCGTGCGCAACGTGATCGAGGCGCTGCGCCCCGCGGGCACGCTCAGCCTGCTGGCCGCGGGCCTGGGCGGCGCCGTCCTCGCCCGCGCGCTCGCCGGGCACTTCACCGAGGCCCGCCAGGTCCTCGACGACCCCGCCGGGCACTGGGGCGCGGGCGACCCGGTGCCGCGCCGGTTCACCGCCGAGCAGCTCTCGGAGCTCGTCACGGCGGAGGGCCTGCAGGTCGGCTCCGTGCACGGCGTCCGCGTCTTCTCCGACCTGGTCCCGGGCGTCCTGCTCGACGCGGAGCCGGGGGCGCGCGAGGCGCTCGCGAAGCTGGAGGCGGCCGCGGCGGCGCTGCCGGCCTTCCACTCGGTGGCCACCCAACTGCACGTCCTGGCCGAGCGTGGCTGATCGCGCGCTGTAGGTCACAGGCCACCCGATCAGCCGGTTCGCCCCGTATGATCGGGGGACACCGTCCGGCATGGCCGATCGGCGAACCGGGAATGTACGTCCCGACGCCACCGGTCGCCACACGGACACCGGTGGGCGGATTGGCGCAGAGGGGCGGGTTTCACGGGGGCGATTCCCTGCCTATCCTGAAAGGGTCGCACCCGGTCGCCCCCCGCGACCGACGAGTAGGAGGACTCCGTGCCGCTCTCGGAGCACGAGCAGCGCATGCTCGAGCAGATGGAGCGAGCGCTGTACGCCGAAGATCCCAAGTTCGCGACAGCGCTCGAGGGCAGCGGCCTGCGCACGTACACCCGGCGACGGGTCTACCAGGCGGTCGCCGGGTTTCTGGTGGGTATCGCGCTCTTGATGACCGGCGTCATGATTCAGGGGCAGTACTGGATCAGTGTGGTCGGCTTCCTCGTCATGCTGGGCTGTGCGGCCCTGGCCGTCACGGGCTGGCGCAAGGCGCCGCGGGCCGGTGCGCAGCGGGGGACGGGCCCTGCGGGGCAGCCGGCCGGCCGAGGCCAGATGCGCCCGCGCCGCAGCATGATGGACCGCATCGAGCAGCGCTGGCAGCGCCGCCGCGACGAACAGGGCCACTGAGCCCGCAGAGTCCTTCTGTGCACACCGTGCACAGCGTGCACACATTCTCTTCCATGGCGTGGGGTCGGGAGCAGGTCTCCTGACCCCACGCCATATCTGTGTTCCCGGCGTGCCCTTCAGCCTCGCGGCGAGACCCTGAGCCGGAGGCTCCGGATCCACCGGGCGGCCGCCGAGCGGTGCCGCGCGAGGCTCCACAGCAGCCGCGCGGACGAGCGCGGCAGCAGCACGGCGCGCAGCCGGGCGCCCCGGCCCGCGGCCGCGCGCAGCCCGGCCCGTACGCACGCGACGTCCTCCGCGAGCCCCGGCACCGGCCGGGGCCGGGGTGCGTACAGCACCTGCTCGACCGCGGCGGCCACCCTGCCCGCGGAGTCGGCGGCGGCTCCCTTGAGGGCGCCGGCGGCGACGATGCGGTCGGCGGCGCCGCGCGGGGAGCGGGAGTCGTCGGGCGGGATGCCGTAGTCCCAGGCGGAGTCCGTCAGTTCGCGCCAGGCGGCCAGGGTGTGCTCGGCGGAGCCGCCCGGCCCGCCGAGCCTGCGCGCGCGCACCCGCCTGCGCCACAGCGCGGGCAGCGCGGGCAGCCCCAGGACGGCCAGCGCGGCCACCGCGGCGGCCGCGACCGTGCCCGCCGACGGACCGCCGGAGCCCGGCCCCGCCCCCTCGGCGGGCAGGGCGGGGGAGCGGCACTCGCCGAGCTTCTTCTGCGCGGGCGGGCAGGCGTCGGTGCCCTTCGGCGCCGACGGGGGGACGACCGTCCGGTCCGGCAGCGGGGCGGGCACCCCGCCGGGCTCGGCGCCCGGCGAGGGCTCCGCGACCGTGTACTCGGGCGTGGTGCCGCGGCTGGGCGTCGGCTCGAAGCGCGTCCAGCCGACGCCCTCGAAGTACAGCTCGGGCCAGGCGTGGGCGTCCTTGGAGCCGACCGACACCGAGCCGTCCGCCGTGGGGGTGCCCGGCATGAAGCCGACCGCCACGCGCGCGGGGATGCCCAGCGTGCGGGCCATCGCCGCCATCGAGAAGGAGAAGTGGATGCAAAAGCCCCGTTTCGCCGCCAGGAAGCGGGCGATGGCCTCGGTGCCGGTGCCCGACGCCACCTGCGTGTCGTACTGGAAGCCCCCGCCGACGGAGAACCAGTCCTGCAGCATGACCGCCTGCTGGTAGGCGCTGGCCGAGCCCGCCGTCACCTTCCGGGCCGTCCGGGCCACGACCGGCGGCAGCGACGGCGGCACCCGGGTGTAGTCGCGCAGGATCTCCTCCGGGGGCGCGGGGGCCCCGGCGAGCTGGGCGGCGGTGGGCTCCACCTGCAGGCTGGAGACCTGATAGCGGATCCCCCGGGTGGTCTGGCCGCGCTCGCCCGCCAGGACCCGCCCCTCCGGCTCGTAGCGCCAGCGGCCCTCGGTGCGCACCTCCTCGGCGGGGTAGGGCAGCGGCAGGTAGTTCTGGGCGTAGCCGTCGGAGGCGGTGAGGGAGGTGTCGATCCGCGTCGTGCGGATCCCGGCGGCGAGGCCCGCCGGGGCGGGCAGGACCGCGGGCAGCTCCGTGAGGCGGCGCTCGGTGGTCTGCCAGGCGGCGCCGTCGAAGCGGTCGAGGGCGACGATGCGCAGGTACAGGTCCCGGGTGTTCTCGGTGGAGGAGCGCAGGCGCAGCAGCTCGCGGTTCTCCGGCTGGTTGAGGCTGTCCTGGAGGGCGACGAGCGGCTTGACGGAGGTGGTGCCGCCGGAGCCGGCGCCCGGGGCGGCACCCCGGGCCGCGGGCTCGAAGAGCCCGCCGCGCATCGCGGGCAGCGCGGCCGGCACGGCCAGGGCGATGCCGAGGGCCAGCGCCGCGATGCGCCGGCCCGTGCGGATGCGGGCGAGGCGGCCGCCGCCCGCGGTCATGGCGGGCCCCGGGGCGGGCGGGGCCGTCCGGCGGCCGCTGAGGACGCGGCCCCACTCGGCGAGCCGCTCCCGCCCCTCCGCGAGGAGCAGCAGCAGATAGCCGCTCGCCGCCGCCAGGAACCACAGCGAGCCGTGGACGCCCTGGCCGAGCCCGGCGGCCACCGAGTACAGCGCGAGGAGCGGCAGCCCGGCGGGGGCGGCGCTGCGGTACGTCACCGCCACGGCGTCCACCGCGAGGCCGACGACCAGTACTCCGCCGACGAGCAGCAGCCGGATGCCGGCCGTCGCCGGGGCGGGGATCGCGTACCGCCCGACGTCCTCGGCGCCCTCCTGCACCAGCTGCCCGAACTCGTGGAAGGCCTCGGGGCCCGGCAGCAGCCCGGCGATCGCCTGCTCGCCCGCGAAGGCCACGGTGAGCAGCAGCAGCCCGGTCAGCGCCTGCACGGCCACGGTCACCGGCCGGGCCAGCGGCACGCGGCGGGCGAGGGCGCCGGCCGTGCTCTGGAGGGTCAGCAGGAAGGCGGCCTGCAGTATCCACGTGGTCTTGTCGACCAGGGGGAGCATCGCGCAGGAGGCGGCGAGCGCGGCCACCGCGGCGCTCACCGTCAGCCGCGCCTGCCCCGTCACCCCGGGCCTCCCGCCGTGCCGGCCCCCAAGGGGCCGGAGAACGGCGCGGGCGCCGCGGGGCCGGGGCCGCCGGCGAGCTGCCACAGCTCGGGCAGCGAGGCCCCGGGCCCGGCCGGCAGCGCCGTCCAGCCCGCTTCGCGCAGCGCCCGCAGCCGCTGCTCGGCCGCGCCGCGCGCCCGGGGATCCGGATCCTGCCGCCAGGCGGCAGGATCCAGGACGAAGGCGACGGCCGCGCTGCCGCGCCCGCGCATGCGGGCGGCCAGGGCCGTCTGCTCCTCGTCCAGCCCGCCGAGGAAGGCCACGAGCAGCCCCTCGCCGCCGCGCAGGGCGCCCAGCGCGGGGGACAGGCACGTGCCCTGCGAGTGCTCCGCCTCCGCGAGGGCCTCCAGCAGCAGGCCCGCCGCCTCCGCCGGGTCGTTGGGGGAGAGGGCACCGCCGCCGGGGCCCTGCGGCCCCGGGACCGCGCTGCCGGTGTCGGTGAGCAGCCGCACGGAGAAGCCCTGCTCCAGCAGGTGGACCGCGACGGAGGCGGCCCCGGAGACCGCCCACTCGAAGGGCGCGCCCGGCCCCGCGCCCTCGTAGGCGGCGCGGCGGGTGTCCAGCAGGACGGTGCAGCGGGCCCGGCGCGGCTGCTCCTCGCGGCGGACCATGAGCTCGCCGTGGCGGGCGGTGGAGCGCCAGTGGACCCGGCGCAGGTCGTCGCCGTGGCGGTAGCCGCGGGGGATGACGTCGTCCTCGCCGGCCAGGGCGGGGGAGCGGCGCAGGCCGTCGCCGTGGCCCGGGCCCGCGCCGCCCGGGCGGACGGGGGGCAGCGGCTCGGTGTGCGGCACGACCGTGAGCGTGTCGTGCGTGCTGAAGCCGCGGGACAGCTCGCACATGCCGAAGGGGTCCGTCAGCCGCAGCTGCAGCGGGCCCAGGGGATAGCGGCCGCGCAGGTCGGAGCGGACGCGGTAGGAGACCTCGCGGCGGCCGCCGGGCTCGATCCGGTCCACCACGAAGCGGGGGCGCGGGCCCAGCACGTACGGCACCCGGTCCTGGAGCATCAGCAGACCGGTGGGGATCCGGGAGACGTTGTCGACCCGCAGCTGGACGCGGGCCTCGGCGGTGACGGGGATCCGCGCGGGCGTGAGGCGGCGGCTGCCCGTGACGCGGTGGCGGGTGCGGTGCAGCGCCACCACGCACAGCAGGGGCAGCACGGCCAGTAACAGCCCGACCCGCAGCAGATCGGCCTGCCCGAGCACGTAGGAGCACACGGCCGCCGCGATGCCGGCCGCAAGGAAGGAGCGCCCGCGGGTGGTCAGCCCGCCCAGCGCCGCCCACAGGCCGCTGCCGTCCCCGGGCCGTCCCCCGGGGCCGGGGCCCGCGCCGTCCCCCGGGCCGGTCACAGCCGCCGCGCCTGCCGCCACGCCTGCGCCGAGGGGTCCGGCACGGGGGTGCGCTGGAGGATGTCGAGCACGGCCTGCTCGGCGCTGCGCCGGCCCAGCTGGGCCTGGGCCGTGGGCAGCAGCCGGTGGGCGAGGACGGCCGGCGCCAGCGCCTGGACGTCGTCCGGCAGGACGAACTCGCGGCCCGCGAGGGCGGCCGCGGCCCGGGCGGCCCGCACCAGGTGCAGCGTCGCCCGCGGGGACGCGCCCAGCCTGAGGTCGGGGTGGTGGCGGGTGGCGGTGACGAGGTCGACGGCGTAGCGCCGCACGGGGTCGGCCACGTGGACCGTGCGGACCGCCTCGACGAGCTTGACGACCTCGTGGGCGTGGGCGACGGGCTGCAGGTCGTCCAGCGGGGAGGCCTGGTCGGAGCGGCCGGAGCAGCCGTGCGCGTCCAGCATCCGCAGCTCGGCCTCGGGGCTCGGATAGCCCATGGAGACCCGCGCCATGAAGCGGTCGCGCTGGGCCTCGGGCAGCGGATACGTGCCCTCCATCTCGACGGGGTTCTGCGTGGCCACCACCATGAAGGGGCTCGGCAGCTCGTAGGTGTGCCCGTCGACGGTGACCTGGCGCTCCTCCATGGACTCCAGCAGCGCCGACTGGGTCTTGGGCGAGGCGCGGTTGATCTCGTCGCCGATGACGATCTGGGCGAAGACCGCGCCCGGCTTGAACTCGAAGTCGCGCCGCTGCTGGTCGAAGACGCTCACGCCCGTGATGTCCGACGGGAGGAGGTCGGGCGTGAACTGGATGCGCCGCACCGAGCAGTCGACCGACCGGGCCAGGGCCTTGGCGAGCATCGTCTTGCCCACGCCCGGCACGTCCTCGATCAGCAGGTGGCCCTCGGCCAGCAGCACGGTCAGGCAGAGCCGTACGACCTCGGGCTTGCCCTCGATCACGCCTTCGACCGCCCGGCGGATCCGCTCCGCCGTGGCGGTCAGACTGCTCAGGCTGGCTCGCTCGTCATAGGTCGTCACCCGGCCCTCCTCGGCCCGTCCTGCGGGCGTGCGGTCCGTGGGCCACGGACCGGCACCCGCCCCGGAATACGGACACCGCGCCCCGCGCGTCACACGGGGGCGGCGTCCTCTCCGCATTCTGGCCGCCCGCGCGGCGCCGCGTCACCGCCTGTGGACAATCAGTGCTGCGGGTCGATCTCGCGCAGCAGGCCGGTCGTCACGTCGAAGACGAAACCCCGGACGTCGTCGGTGTGGGGCAGGAACGGCGAGGTCCGGACGCGCTGCATGGACTGCCGGACATCCTGGTCCAAGTCCTTGAAGGCCTCCACCGCCCACGCCGGGCGCTGCCCGACCTCGGCCTCGATTTCGTGGCGGAAGTCCTCGGTCAGGGTGAGCAGGCCGCATCCCGTGTGGTGGATCAGGACGACGGAGCGGGTGCCGAGGGCGCGCTGGCTGATGGTCAGCGAGCGGATGATGTCGTCGGTGACGACGCCGCCGGCGTTGCGGATGGTGTGGCAGTCACCGAGCTCCAGGCCCAGGGCGGCGTGCAGGTCGAGCCTGGCGTCCATACAGGCGACGACGGCGACCTTCAGGACCGGACGGGCGTCCATCCCCGGGTCGGTGAAGCGGGCGGCGTACTCGGCATTGGCCTGAACGAGACGGTCCGTGACCGTCTGCGGCCGGGTGCTTTCGGAGCTCTGAGGCGCCGGCTGGGACGCGGGTATCGGCATATGAACGACCGTAGTCGGCGGCGGCCGCCCGGGCCCGTTACGGGAACCACAGAATCCCGCCCATAAGTGTCTGTGTGAGGTAAGCCACACGAGTGGCGGCACCCCCGCCGTCCGGGTGAACGCAGGCCCCCGGGGCCCGGATCCCGCCAAGATCCCGCCGCCGTCCCGGGTGCCGGGCGGCCGCGCCGCGCCCGGCCGGGGACGCGCTGGCCGGTTGGTTGACCGGGGGGACGAGTGGACTAAAGTGGCGCGAAGTGGGAGGCCTGACGCTCCCCCTGGACACCGAAAAAGCCCGCACGCGTGCGACGCGGACGTACCCCTCGGCCTCCTCCCGCTCCCCGGTCGTCCGGCGCCCCTTCCCCGGTGCCGGGCAGGCCGCTTCCCCTTGGAGCGGGCGGGGACCCGGGGATACGGACCGCCCGTGCGCGCTCCGGGGCACCCCGAACTCAGAAGGGCGCATGAGCAGCAACGCGCGACACGTCCCCGTCATGCTCCAGCGCTGCCTGGACATGCTCGCTCCCGCTCTCACCGAGCCCGGCGCGGTCGTGGTCGACTGCACCCTGGGCGCCGGCGGGCACAGCGAGGCGCTGCTCAAGACCTTCCCCGAGGCCCGGCTCGTCGCCCTCGACCGCGACCCCACCGCCCTGGAGCTCGCCGGCGAGCGCCTGAAGCCCTACGGGGAGCGCGCCACGCTCGTCCGGGCCGTCTACCACGAGCTGCCGGACGTCCTGGAGCGGCTCGGCATCCCCAAGGTCCAGGGCGTCCTGTTCGACCTCGGCGTCTCCTCCATGCAGCTGGACGAGGCCGACCGCGGCTTCGCCTACGCCCAGGACGCCCCGCTGGACATGCGCATGGACCAGACGACCGGCATCAGCGCCGCCGAGGTCCTCAACACGTACGCCCCCGGCGAGCTGGTGCGCATCCTGCGCGCCTACGGCGAGGAGAAGCAGGCCAAGCGGATCGTCTCCGCGATCGTCCGCGAGCGGGCGAAGGAGCCCTTCACCAACAGTGCCCGGCTCGTGGACGTCATCCGCGAGGCGCTGCCCCAGGCCGCCAAGCGGCACGGCGGCAACCCCGCCAAGCGCACCTTCCAGGCCCTGCGCATCGAGGTCAACGCCGAGCTCGCGAGCGTCGAGGCGGCGATCCCCGCCGCCGTCGCCGCGCTCGCCGTCGGCGGCCGCATCGCCGTGCTGTCCTACCAGTCCCTGGAGGACCGCATCGTCAAGCAGGTCTTCGCCGCCGGCGCCACCAGCACCGCGCCGCCCGGCCTGCCCGTCGTCCCCGAGCGCTACCAGCCCCGCCTGAAGCTGCTCACCCGCGGCGCCGAACTGCCCACCGAGGAAGAGGTCGCCGAGAACCGGCGGGCCGCCCCCGCGCGGCTGCGCGGCGCCGAGCGCATCCGCGAGGACATCCCGTGACGCCGGCCGCCCGCCGGGGCAGCCGGCTGGGCCGCCTGGTGGGGCCCGCCGGGGCCAGGCGCACCCCCTTCGTCCTGCTCGTCGTGGTGCTGCTCGGCTCCGGCCTGATCTCGCTCCTGCTGCTCAACTCCGCCCTCAACCAGGGCTCCTTCGAACTCTCCCGCCTCCAGCGCAAGACCACCGAGCTCACCGACGAGCAGCAGGCCCTCCAGCAGGAGGTCGACCAGCTCGCCGCGCCCGACGCCCTGGAGCGCCGCGCCCGCGAGCTCGGCATGGTCCCCGGCGGCAACCCCGCCTTCCTCAGCCCCGACGGCACGGTCCGCGGCCAGCCGTCCCCCGCCGGCGACGGCACGGTGGCCTACCGCGCGCCCGCACCCGCCGGCCCCCGGGGTTCTGCGGCACAGCGTCACCTGCCGGAGGTCGGGGTGGTCGGCCTCGGTCTCACGCTCGTCCTGCTCGTCTTCACCGTCCGGCTGCTGCAGGTGCAGGCCTTCGACGCGAGCGCCTACGCGGCCCGCGCCAACGTCAACCGCTACATTCCGGTCACCCTGGCGGCAGAGCGCGGCACCATCACCGACCGCTCCGGGGTGGACCTCGCCACCACCGTCGACGCCTACGACATCACCGCCGCGCCCGACCTGCTGACCCCCGAGCGCATCAAGGCCGACGGCGCCGCGCGCCGCGCCGCGGCCCTGCTCGCGCCCGTCCTCGGCGAGCGCCCCGCCGTCCTGGAGCAGAAGCTCACCGCCAACCCCAAGTCCAAGTACGTCGTCCTCGCCCGTCGGCAGCCGCCCCGGGTCTGGAACAAGATCAAGGAGCTCAAGAAGGAGGCCGCCGCCCGGGCGCAGCGCAAGGAGGGCGCCGACGTCCTCGCCGGGGTCAACAGAGAACCGCACAGCAAGCGCGTCTACCCCAACGGCGGCCTCGCGGCCGGGATACTGGGCTTCGTGAACGCGGAGGGCCGCGGCGGCGGCGGGGTCGAGGCCCAGTTCGACCGCGTCCTGGCCGGCCGGGACGGCAAGCTCGTCTACGCCCAGTCCGGCGGCCGCCAGGTGCCCACCGGGGACGTCAAGGAACAGCCCGCCGTGCCCGGCTCCGACATCGAGCTGACCATCGACCGGGACATCCAGTGGGCCGCCCAGAGCGCCATCACCCGCCAGGTGCAGGAGTCCGCGGCCGACCGCGGCTACGTGGTCGTGCAGGACAACCGCACCGGCGAGATCCTCGCCATGGCCAACGCCCCCGGCTACGACCCCAACGACCTCGCCCACGCCGACCGCGCCGCCCTCGGCAACGCCGCCCTGCAGGACGCCTACGAGCCCGGCAGCGTCAGCAAGGTGATGACCATGGCGGCGGTCCTGGAGGAGGGCGCGGCCGGCCCCACGACCCACGTCGAGGTGCCCAACCGGCTGCCGCGCGCCGACCGCTCCTTCGCCGACGACGTCGACCACCCCACGTGGCACCTGACGCTCAACGGCGTGCTCGCCAAGTCCAGCAACATCGGCACCATCCTCGCCGCCGAGCAGCTGGGCAAGGACCAGGCCGAGGCCAACGAGGTCCTCCACTCGTACCTGCGGAAGTTCGGCATCGGCGAGCCCACCGGCCTGGGCTTCCCCGGCGAGACGCCCGGCATCCTCGCCCCGCCCGCCAAGTGGCAGGGCTCCCGGCAGTACACCATCCCCTTCGGCCAGGGCCTCTCGCTCAACGCCGTCCAGGCCGCCTCGGTCTACTCCACGATCGCCAACGGCGGCGAGCGCATCCGGCCCACCCTCGTCCGCGGCACCAAGGGCCCCGACGGCCGCTTCACGCCCGCGCCCGTCCCCGAGCGCACCCGGGTCATCAGCGACCGCACCGCCCGCGAGCTCGCCACGATGCTCGAATCCGTCGTCGACGACCGCGAGGGCACCGGCACGAAGGCCCGGATCCCCGGCTACCGCGTCGCGGGGAAGACCGGCACCTCCAACCGGGTGGACCCGCAGACCGGGCGCTACCACGGCTACACCGCCTCCTTCGCCGGCTTCGCCCCCGCCGACCAGCCGCGCGTCACCGTCTACTGCGCCATCCAGAACCCCACCAAGGGCAGTTACTTCGGCGGCCAGATCTGCGGACCCGTCTACAAGCAGGTGATGGAGTTCGCCCTGAAGACCCTGCAGGTACCCCCGTCCGGCACCCAGCCGCCCCGGCTGCCGGTGAGCTACGACGACGAGTGAGCCGGGGGCCGGCCGTGACGACCATCACTCCCGATCCCGGGAACCGCGGCCCGGGACGCCCCTCGCTTCGCGACGGGGCGGGTGCGCCCGGTACGCTCACCGCCGTGCCACACGCTGATCAGTCCCGCCCCAGCCCCCAGGGCGCCCCCGCCGCGTCGCCGGG
>NZ_JBPQTW010000210.1:0-12202 GCF_051386535.1 Streptomyces sp. URMC 127 | reverse complement strand
GGGGCGCGGGGGGCGCAGGGGGCGCCTACTGGGAGGAGGCGTTCCAGCGACTGGTGGGCACGCTGCGGCTGCGAGCGACGATGCTGGCGGAACTGGAAGCCTGACGCGCCCACCGGGTCAGGCCTCCGAAACCTCCCGCACGTTCGCCCGTACCCACTCCACGATCGAGGCCGTGGTGGCCCCCGGCGTGAAGATCGCGGCGACGCCCTGCTCCTTCAGCGGCGCGATGTCCGCCTCGGGGATGATGCCGCCGCCGAAGACCTTGATGTCCTCCGCGTCGCGCTCGCGCAGCAGCTCCAGGACCTTGGCGAAGAGCGTGTTGTGGGCGCCGGAGAGGATGGACAGGCCGATCGCGTCGGCGTCCTCCTGGATCGCGGTGTCCACGATCTGCTCGGGCGTCTGGTGGAGGCCGGTGTAGATGACCTCCATGCCGGCGTCGCGCAGCGCCCGCGCGATGACCTTGGCGCCGCGGTCATGGCCGTCCAGCCCCGGCTTGGCCACGACGACGCGGATCGGACCGGTCACTCCCATCACTGCCTCCATGTACGACCGCCGGTAACCGGCGCCCAGGGATGTGAACGAACGTTATCTCCAGCATCCCGCACCCGGCCGTTTCGCGGTGCGGAGCGAGGGGGAAATCACACGTGGGACAACACGTCGCTACGCACCGTCCACGCATCGTCCACGTGCTTCCGCGTCTTACGGGTCGCCCAGCCACCCGCGTCGCCGGGGCGGCGGGTCTTCGGGCGGTCGCGAGGGGAGCCGCGGTGAGGCCGCCGCACCACTGTGCCGACAGCCGCACGGCACAGCGGTGCGGCCGGCCGCGCGCAGCTGCCCGTGGGGCGCACACGGGGGACGACCGCCGCGCTTCCCGGGTGCCTGTCGGGAGGTCGGCCATGAGGACCAGGACCCTGCCGTTCATCACCATCCTCGCCGCGATGCTGCGCCCGTCGACCGCGCTCGTGCGGTCCTCGGTGCTGGAGCTGGCGATCCTCACCGGTCATCTCCTGCTGTATCCGACCGGTGTGGTGCAGGAGCGCCCGCCGCCGCGGCGGGCGCTGCCCGTACTCCCGGCCACGGACGCCGCATCCGACACGCCCGACACGCCCGGCATGCCCGCACTGCACGAATCCGTCGAAACAGCACAAGCAGGTCATCTGCCTGTTCTGTTGCTGCACGGATTCATCGACAACCGTTCGGTCTTCGTCCTGCTGCGCAGGTCCCTGCGCCGGCACGGCTGGAAGCAGGTCGAATCCCTCAACTACTCGCCCCTGACCTGCGACATCCGTACCGCGGCCCAGTTGCTGGGCCGGCATGTGGAGGCCATCTGCGCCCGCACCGGGCAGCAGCGGGTCGACGTGGTGGGGCACAGCCTCGGCGGCCTCATCGCGCGGTACTACGTCCAGCGGATGGGCGGGGACGTGCGCGTGCGGGTCCTGGTCACGCTCGGCACCCCGCACGGGGGCACGCGCGCGGCCTCCCTGCTGGCCGCGCACCCGCTGGTGCGCCAGATGCGCCCGGGATCGGACGTCGTCACCGAACTCGCGGGCCCCGCACCGGATTGCGCAACGCAATTCATCAGTTTCTGGAGCGACCTGGACCAATTGATGGTGCCCGTGGAATGCGCGCGCATCGATCATCCGGATCTGAGCGTGCGCAATGTGCGGGTGACGGGCGTGGGACACCTGGCACTGCCCGTGCACTGGGAGGTCGCGGCGGGCATACGACAGGCCCTGACCACGGAAGAGACGCCTGAGGATGCTTCCGGGGCGGCCTCCGTCGCCTGAAAACCGAACGCGGATCGAACGTCAAATCGGTTTCCGCGGGTTCAGTCCGCCAAAAGGCGGCCAAATGCCCGGTCCTCCGCCGCCCGAAACGTGACGAAGATTGTCGCCGTACCGTACCGCCGGGTACAGTCGCCGCTAATTCTCCTCCCTCGGCGAAAGAGACGTGGTGGTGAACGACCGTCACCCGGCGGCGGGCCCCGGCCCGTCCGTCCCCGCTCAGGACGGCTCCTACGGGCACTACGCGTCGTACGGTCAGCAGAGCGCACCGCACACCTACACCGGGTACGACGGCTATGACAGCGGCCAGTGGGACACCACGGGCTGGGGCGGCCAGGCGGGCGACGCCTGGGGGAGCAGCACCACCAGCCAGTGGGACGCCGGCGGCCAGACCCAGACCTGGGACTTCAGCGCCTACGCCACCGTGGACTCCGGGCAGGCCGACGCCACCGGCCAGTGGGACACCTCCGGCGCCATCGCCACTCCCCCCACGGGCCAGTGGGACACGAGCGCCATGACGCCGAGCGCCTGGGGCGCGAGCGGTGCCTACGACACCTCCGGGCACTGGGAGATGACCGGCCAGGCCTCCGCCGACCCGTCAGCTGCGCACGCGCAGGGGCAGTCCTGGGACACCAGCGGCACCGGGCAGTTCTCCTCCTGGGACACCGGCGCCGGGCAGGCCGCCGCACCGGTGCAGTGGGACACCTCCGGGCAGTGGGACACCTCGGGTGCCCAGGGCCAGTGGGACACGGGTGCCGGGCAGACCCAGATCTGGGACACCAGCGCCTACACCGCCATGGACGCCGGCCAGGGCTCCGAGGCCGGTGAGCCGCAGCACGCCCCGACCCTCATGGCCGACCTCTCCGGCCTCCAGGCGATGGAGGCCGCAAGGGAAGCGGCGGACGGGGCGGGCACAGCGGACCCGCAGGCCCCCGAGGCGGGCCTCTCCCCCGCCGGCGCCGTCGCGAACGCCGAGACGCAGGCCATGCTGTTCGTCCCCCCGGCCCGCGACGGCGACGCCCCGGGCCCGGACGACGACGCCCCCGGAGAGGCCCGCGCCCACGGCGGCGAGCCCCGCGGCCGCGACGCCCACTCCAGACCCGGCCGCCGCAAGGGCGCCGCGCCCCGCACCGGCTACCGCCCCCGCCGCAAGGCCCTGCTGACCATCGCCGTGCCCTCGGCCGCCGTCATAGGAGTCGCCGGGATCGCCGCCGCGACCGTCTCCGGCGGCCAGAGCGACAGCAAGCCGCAGGCCGCCTCCGCCCCGGACAACGCCCCCGCCCCGGCCATGGCCAACAGCAAGCTGGACACCCAGCTCGCGAGCCTCAGCCACGGCGCCGACGACTTCGCGACCCGGGCCAACCGCACGCAGGAGCGCATCGACCTCAAGGCGCGCCAGGAAGCGGAGAAGAAACGTAAAGCGGAGGAAGCGGCCCGCAAGGAGGCCGAGCGGCCGAAGTACTCCCTCCCCGTCGCGCAGCACGGCCTCAGCGCGATGTACGGCCAGGCCGGCGTCAACTGGATGTCCGTGCACACCGGCATCGACTTCCCCGTGGCCTACGGCACGCCGGTCATGGCCGCCACGGACGGCACGGTCCGCACGCAGTACAACGTGGCCTACGGGAACATGGCCATAGTGACCTCGCCCGACGGCGTGGAGACCTGGTACTGCCACCTGAGCAGCACCAAGCTGCGCTCCGGCCAGGTCAAGGCCGGCGACGTCATCGCCTACTCCGGGAACTCCGGCAACTCCACCGGCCCGCACCTGCACTTCGAGGTACGGCCCGGCGGCTCGGCCGTCGACCCCCTGCCGTGGCTCCGCGCGCACGGCTTCGACCCGACGTAGTCCGGCGCGGCCCGGCGCAGCAGGCCCCGCCCGCCGCCGGGCGGGCTACAGTTTCTCGACCGGCGCGTAGCGCAGGAGCAGCCGCTTCGGCTTCTCCTCGCCGAAGTCGACCGTGGCCTCGGCGTTGTCACCGCTGCCCTTGACGGCGACGACGGTGCCGAGCCCGAACGAGTCGTGCGTGACGCGGTCGCCCACGGCCAGGGCCACCACGGGCCGGTCCTTGGCCCGGCGCGTGGCGAAGCCGGACGGGCCGGCCTTGCGCGACGTGAAGCCCGAGGTGATCCCCGAGCCCAGGCCACCGCCCGGGCTTCCCGAGCCGATCGAGCTCATCGACGCCGACGGCTTCGACGGCCCGGTGCGCCGCCACTGCACGTACTGGTCCGGGATCTCCTCCAGGAAGCGCGACGGAGGGTTGTACGCGGGCTGGCCCCAGGCGCTGCGCATGCTCGCGCGCGTCAGGTACAGCCGCTCGCGGGCGCGGGTGATGCCCACGTAGGCGAGGCGCCGCTCCTCCTCCAGCTCCTTGGTCTGGCCGAGGGCGCGCATGTGCGGGAAGACGCCGTCCTCCATGCCGGTGAGGAAGACGACGGGGAACTCCAGGCCCTTCGCCGTGTGCAGGGTCATCAGCGTGATGACGCCGGTGCCCTCCGCGTCCTCGTCGGGGATCTGGTCGGAGTCGGCGACGAGGGCGACCTTCTCCAGGAACTCGGCCAGCGTGCCGGGGTTCTCGGCGCCCTCCTCGGAGGCGCGCTCCTGCTCGAACTCCAGGGCCACGGCCGCGAGCTCCTGCAGGTTCTCCACGCGGGTCTCGTCCTGGGGGTCGGTGGAGGCCTGCAGCTCGGCGAGGTAGCCGGTGCGCTCCAGGACCGCTTCGAGGACCGTGGCGGGGCCGGCGCCGGACTCGACGATCGTGCGGAGCTCCTCCATCAGCACGTTGAAGCGCTTGACGGCGTTCGCCGAGCGGGCGGCCATGCCGTAGGCCTCGTCGACGCGGCGCAGCGCCTGCGAGAAGCTGATCTTCTCGCGGAGGGACAGGGCGTCGATCATGGCCTCGGCGCGCTCGCCGATGCCGCGCTTGGGCACGTTGAGGATGCGGCGCAGCGGGACGGTGTCCTCGGGGTTGGCGAGGACGCGCAGGTAGGCCAGGACGTCGCGGACCTCCTTGCGCTCGTAGAAGCGCACGCCGCCGACGACCTTGTAGGGCAGGCCGACGCGGATGAGGATCTCTTCGAAGACGCGGGACTGGGCGTTGGTGCGGTAGAAGACGGCCACGTCGCCGGCCTTGGCGTCGCCGGCGTCCGTGAGGCGGTCGATCTCGTCGGCGACGAACTGGGCCTCGTCGTGCTCGGTGTCGGCGACGTAGCCGGTGATCGCGGGGCCGGCGCCGGCCTCGGTCCACAGGTTCTTCGGGCGGCGGCTCTCGTTGCGCTCGATGACGGCGTTGGCGGCGTTGAGGATCGTCTGCGTGGAGCGGTAGTTCTGCTCCAGGAGGATCGTCGTCGCGTCGGGGTAGTCCTCCTCGAACTGGAGGATGTTGCGGATCGTGGCGCCGCGGAAGGCGTAGATCGACTGGTCGGCGTCGCCGACGACGCACAGCTCGGCCGGGCCCTCCTCGGGCGTGATGCCGTCGCCCGCGGTGCCGACGAGCTCGCGCACGAGGGTGTACTGCGCGTGGTTGGTGTCCTGGTACTCGTCGACCAGGACGTGCCGGAAGCGGCGGCGGTAGTGCTCGGCCACGTCCGGGAAGGCCTGAAGGAGGTGGACCGTGGTCATGATGATGTCGTCGAAGTCGAGGGCGTTGGCCTCGCGCAGCCGCGACTGGTACATCGCGTACGCCTCGGCGAGCGTCTTCTCGAAGCCGTCGGCCGCCTGCGCCGCGAAGGCCTCCTCGTCGATGAGCTCGTTCTTGAGGTTGGAGATCTTCGCGCTGAAGGACTTCGGCGGGAACTTCTTCGGGTCGAGGTCGAGGTCCCGGCAGACGAGCGCCATGAGCCGCTTGGAGTCGGCCGCGTCGTAGATCGAGAAGGAGGAGGTGAAGCCGAGCTTCTTGCTCTCGCGGCGCAGGATCCGCACGCAGGCGCTGTGGAAGGTCATCACCCACATGGCGTTGGCGCGGGGGCCGACGAGCTGCTCGACGCGCTCCTTCATCTCGCCCGCGGCCTTGTTGGTGAAGGTGATCGCGAGGATCTGGCCGGGGTGGACGTGCCGGGCGCCCAGCAGGTGGGCGATGCGGTGGGTGAGCACGCGCGTCTTGCCGGAGCCGGCGCCGGCGACGATGAGCAGCGGGGAGCCCGTGTGCACCACGGCGGCGCGCTGCTGGTCGTTCATGCCCTCCAGCAGCGCGGCGGGGTCCACGACGGGGCGGTGGGCGCCGTCGCGGTAGTAGGCCTCGCGGGGGACGGGCACGTCGAAGGCGCCCTGGAAGAGGTCGTGCGGCACCGGCTCCGGGGCCGCGTCCTCCGGGGGCGGGGGGTGCTCCTCGTCCGCGGGGCCGAGGTCCGCCAGGAAGCTGTCGTCAAAGAGGCTGCTCATCGCCTCCCGAGTCTAGGCCGCCCCACTGACACGCGGCCCCGCATTCCCGGCGACAGTGGCCGGTCCCACAGCGGGGCCGGCGGACTGCCGCCGGTCAGGCGGCCGGCCGGCCGGTGATCAGCCGGCCGGGCGCCCCGCCGGTGCCGGGCGGCCGGCCGGGTCCGCGGGCCGGGTACGCGGGCCCGCGTGTCAGACCCACATCACGGCGATGAAGATGTTGGCGGCGGTCAGCGCGCCGACGGTGCCGAAGACCGGGGCCGGGACCTTGTCGTCGTCGCGCTTGACGTAGACGAGGCCGAGGATCACGACGAGCAGCGCCAGCTTGGTGCCGAGCTTGACCATGTTGAGGGTGTCGTCCTGGGCCTGGTGGAGGCCCACCAGCGCCACGCCGGTGACCAGCATGGTCAGCGCGCCGTGCAGCATGGCGGGCACCATGCGCGCCTCGCCCTTGCCCATGGCCTTCATCTGGGTCATGAAGCCGCCGAGCAGCGCGCCGATGCCGACGATGTGCAGGCCGACGACGGCGTGAATGAGTACGTCCATGGGGCCGAACCCTAGCCGGGGCCATATCACCCACCGGCAGCCAGGTGGGGCGCAATCGCCACTTCGGTCAGGCGCGGCCTCCATCCCTGCGCCGGGGCGGAGGCGACATGATCACCACCCAGCGCCGCCCGATCGATTTCATCCACTACCGGTCATCCGCGTTCTGGAGCGTGACCTTGCGGAATAGCGTCCTGGCGCAGACGGCGGCGGCCCGCACGCTCCCCCCTCGTGGCGGGCCGCCGCCGGGCACCGTCCGGCGGCGGCCACCCGGCCCCGCGGGCGGGGCAGGAACAGCAGGTCTGGAAGGAAGTGACGGCCGGCGTGGCAGCAGCGCACCGCAAGCCCAGGCAGCACCCGCTCACCAGCAGCACCGTACGGACCGCGGCCGGTCTCGCCCTCGCGGGCGCCGCCACCGCCACGGTCGCGGGCGGCACCGCACAGGCCGCCCCGCCGCCCTCCACGACGCAGCTCAGGGCCCAGGTCGACCGGTACTACCGGGAGGCCGAGGAGGCCACCGAGCGCTACAACGGCGCCAAGGAGAAGGCCGGCGCGGCCGAGGCGGAGCTGGAGGGACTGCGGGACCGGGCCGCCCGCGGCACCGAGCGCCTCAACGCCGCCCGCAACGCCCTGGGCTCCTATGCCACCGCCCAGTACCGCGAGGGCGGCATGCCGGCGAGCGTGCAGCTGATCCTTTCCTCCTCCCCCGGCCAGTACCTGGAGCGGGCCTCGCTGGCCGACCGGGCGGGCAGCAGGCAGGTGGTCGCCGTCCGGCGCTACGAGCGCGAGGCGCGGGAAGTGCGGCGGATCCGTACGGCCGCGGAGGCGCACCTCGCGGAGCTCAAGCAGCACCAGGCCGACCTGGCCCGCCAGAAGCACGCCGTCGAGGGCAAGCTCGCCCAGGCCCGGCGCGTGCTGGCGGAGCTGCCGGAGGAGGAGCGGGCCGCCGTGGAGCGCGGGGACGCCGCGGGCGCGGTGCGCGGCGCCGTCCGGGCCGCCCGCTCGGAGCCGCGGGACGGCGAGCCCTGGGGCGGCGCGCAGGCCCCCACGGAGCGGGCCGCACGGGCGGTGGCGTTCGCGTACTCCGCGCTCGGCAAGCCCTACGTGTGGGGAGCCACCGGCCCCGCGGCCTTCGACTGCTCCGGCCTCACCCAGGCCGCCTGGCAGGCGGCCGGCGTCTCGCTGCCGCGCACCACGTACACCCAGATCAACACGGGCCGGCGGGTCTCCAGGGGCGCGCTCGCCCCGGGTGACCTGGTGTTCTTCTACTCCGGCATCAGCCACGTCGGCCTGTACGTCGGCGGCGGGAAGATGATCCACGCCCCGCACCCCGGTGCGCCGGTGCGGATCGCGCCCATCGACGAGATGCCGTTCGCGGGGGCGGCCCGCCCGGTGTGACGGCGCCCCTCCCGGCGCGGGGCTACGGCTTGATCTGGTGCGACAGCCAGCGGAAGACGTCGGGGACCTGCCGCTTCCACACGGCCGTGCCGTGGCCGCCCGCGCCCGCGGGGACCTTCACCACGTGCACGGTCGTCGGCGGCTTGGCCGCCTGCTGGAGCGCCATGCCGCCCTGGTAGCCGTCGCCCTCCGCGCCGGAGACGAACAGCGCCACGTGCGGCGGCGTCTTGGCGCGCTGGAGCATCTTCAGCGGGTTGTTCTCGTCGCGCAGCCCGGGCGTCTTCGCGGTCAGCGAGGAGGGCTCGCCGATGGGGTCGTTGTAGCCGGACAGGCTCACGCCGGCGCGGTAGCGGTCGGGGTGGGCGACGGCCAGCTTGGCGGCACAGTGCGCGCCCGCCGAGTAGCCCGCGACGGCCCAGCCGTTGGGCTTCTCCTGCGCGCGGAAGGTGTCCGTGACCATCTTGCGGACGTCCACGCTCAGCCAGGTGTCGGCGTTGACCTTGCCGGGGATGTTGGCGCAGCCGGTGTCGGTGTCGCCGAGGAGCGTGGTGCGGGGCGCGACGATGATGAAGGGCTCGACCTCGCCCTTCTCCATCATCGGCTTGAGCTGGGTGCCCGCCTCCAGCGTGCCGAACCAGGCCTTCGCCGAGCCGGGGAAGCCCGGGAGGACCTCGACGACGGGGAACTTCCGGTCCTTGTACGCGGGGTCGTCGTACTGCGGCGGCAGCCAGACGTACACCTCGCCCTCGACACCCGATATCAGGCCCTTGAACCGGGTCTCCTGCACGCCGGGGCCCATGCGCTTGTCGGAGGCGGGCGTGAACTTCTGCGGGCGCCTGGGCTCCTCGTCGACCTTCTTGCCGCCGGTGCCGTCGGGGCCGAGGTCGGCCGCGGTGCGGACGTGGTCGCCGGTGCCGAGGAGGTCGTCCCAGTTGTCGAAGAGGCCGTTGGCGTTGTTGACCATCACGAACACCATGGCGATGGCGGTGACCTGGGCGAACAGCAGCATGAGCAGCCGCGCCGCCTGCCGCAGCAGCTTCGGGCCGCCGATCCTGCCCCACAGGGCGAGGGGCAGGACGAGGGCGATGACGACCAGCGCGACCGTGGTGAGGAGGAAGGGCGTCCCCGTCAGGCTCATCGGGCTCTCGTTTCGGATCTCGGGCCCCGCGCGGGGCCGGGGCCCTGCGTGAGTGAGAGCCTCTCGTCCGTTCAAGAGGGCCGGTGGGCCGCGGAGGTTCATCGCCCTCCCCCGCCTGGCGCACACTTATCCGAATTCGGGCCCGGCCGCCGGGGACATTCCGGAAGCCGGGGCCCGGACCGGGCCGGGCCGGTCAGACCAGGCGGCGCGCGGTCGCCCAGCGGGTGAGCTCGTGGCGGTTGGAGAGCTGGAGCTTGCGCAGCACCGCCGAGACGTGCGACTCGACGGTCTTCACCGAGATGAAGAGCTGCTTGGCGATCTCCTTGTACGCGTAGCCGCGGGCGATCAGGCGCAGCACCTCGCGCTCGCGCTGGGTGAGCCGGTCGAGGTCCTCGTCGACGGGCGGGGCGTCGGTGGAGGCGAAGGCGTCGAGGACGAAGCCGGCCAGCCGCGGTGAGAAGACCGCGTCGCCGTCCTTGACCCGGAAGATCGCGTCGACCAGGTCGGTGCCGGTGATGGTCTTGGTGACATAGCCGCGGGCGCCGCCGCGGATGACGCCGATGACATCCTCGGCGGCGTCGGAGACGGACAGCGCGAGGAAGCGCACCGGACGCTCGGCGTCGGCCATCAGGGAGGCGCTGCGGCGCAGCACCTCGACCCCGCCGCCGCCGGGCAGGTGGACGTCGAGGAGGACGACCTCGGGCCGGGTGGCCGTGATGACGGTGACCGCCTGGTCGACGTCGGCGGCCTCGCCGACGACCTCGACGCCCGTCCGGTCGGTGGCCCCGATCTCGGCCTGCACGCCCGTGCGGAACATGCGGTGGTCGTCCACCAGCACGACCCGTGCGTGGCGCTGCACCGTCTCTTCGGTCGTCATGACGCGTTCTCCGCCCTCTCCATTTCCAGCTCCACTTCGGTTCCCCCACCGGGCACGGACCGCAGCCGGGCCGTGCCGCCGTTGCGCTGCATCCGGCCGATGATGGATTCGCGGACGCCCATGCGGTCGCCCGGCACGGCGTCCAGGTCGAAGCCGGGGCCGCGGTCGCGCACGGAGAGGAAGACCGTACGCCCCTCGACCTCGGCGTACACCTGGACGGCGCCGCCTTCGCCACCGTACTTGGCGGCGTTGACCATGGCCTCACGGGCGGCCTGCATCTGCGCGGCGAGGCGCTCGTCGAGCGGGCAGTCGCCGACGACGACCACCTCTATGGGCACGCCGTGGTAGTCCTCGACCTCGGCGGCGGTGGCCTTGACGGCCTCGGCCAGGGTGTCGGGCTGCTCGGCCTCGTCCTTCCCGCGGCCCTCCGGGCGGTAGAGCCAGGCGCGCAGCTCGCGCTCCTGGGCGCGGGCCAGGCGGGCCACCTCGCGGGGGTCCTCGGCATTGCGCTGGATGAGGGTGAGGGTGTGCAGGACGGAGTCGTGGACGTGGGCGGCGACCTCGGCGCGCTCCTGGGCGCGGATGCGCATCGTGCGCTCGGCGGAGAGGTCCTGGGTCATGCGGACGACGGAGGGACCGGCCAGCAGCGCTATGCCGACCAGCACGGCCAGGGAGGCCTGCAGGACCGCGCCGAGGTGCTCGGCGGAGCCCTGGAGGACGACGATGCCCGTCACACCGGCGGCGGCGAGGGCGACGCCGGCCGCGCCGCGCGCGAGCGGCAGGACCCGCTTGCTGCGGCCGACCTCCATCCAGTGCGCCCGGCGGGCGTTGTCGGCCTGGCGCCAGACGAGGGCGACGCCGGCGCCGACCAGCAGCAGCGGCCAGATGTAGGCGTTGGCCCGGCCGAGGTGGAGGTTGTCCACGAAGATCGCGGCGCCGATGACGAGGGCGGCGAGCGCGGCGACCTGCCCGCGGTCCGGCTTGCGGGCGAGGAGGCGCCGGCGGCCGTCGGGGGCGGTCTCCGCGAGCAGCGGGCGCGGCGCCTCGACGCCGCCCACGCCGAGCGGCACCACGAACCAGAACACCGCGTACAGCACGGCGCCCATGCCCTGGGCCAGCAGCAGCGCGACGAAGACCAGGCGCACCCAGGACACCGGCAGGCCCAGGTGACCGGCGAGCCCGCGCGCGACGCCGCCGAACATACGGCCCTCGGCGCTGCGGTAGAGCTTGCGCAGCGGCGGGGCGTCGGCGTGCTGCGGACGGGGCGGGGCGGTCATGCACTGATCGTCACATGTCGGCGGGGGCCGGGGCATCAGGGTTCGCCCCTGACGGGACCCCTAGTGGGCGGGGCCGGACCGGGAGGGCGAGGGGAGTGAGGGGTCAGCGGACGTCGGAGCGGAAGCCTTCCCTGACGGCGTCGAAGACCGGGCCGTACTTGTGCCAGTCGGCCTTGGGCGCGGACAGGTAGATCGCGTACTCCTTCTCGCCCGGCCGCCCGAACCCGAGGTCGGCGGCCCGGTACTCGCGCGCCCGGCCCTGCCACGAGAACTCCCAGACCGCCGCGGGCATCCCGCGGTACTCCGTGCTCTGCATGCGCAGCTGGTGGTAGCCGGGCAGTTTGCCCTCCCTGACGGACTTCGCCTCGTCGTCCTTCCAGCGCTGGAGCGGGTCGCTGCTCGCGAGGTCGAGGACGGAGACCCGCAGGCCCACCAGGCCGCTCGGGTCGACGTAGAGGATCTCGTCGCTGTCCTTGAGCTTGCCGCGCTTCCAGCCGTCGGGCACCGGGAAGGCGATCCCGGCCTCCTTCTCCGTCACCAGGTGGTAGCCGGGCGGCGGGGGCTTCGGGGTCGCGCTCGGGCTCGCCTTCCCGCTCGGGCGGGCGGAGGCGTCCTGGCTGGGTGCGGCCTGGGGAGAGGGATCGTCCTCGTCGGCCCCGCCGTGGCTCAGGAAGAACGCCCCGGCCGCGAGGCCCGCGACGGTGACGAGGGCGAGGGCGCTCCACAGGACGGGGCGGCGGTTGCGGCCGGTGGCTGCGGGGGCGGCGGGTGCCGCGGCCTTCGCCGGCGCCGTCGGCGCGGTGGAGGTCG
>NZ_JBPQTW010000209.1:0-12241 GCF_051386535.1 Streptomyces sp. URMC 127 | reverse complement strand
GGCCGGTACGGGGTCGGCGCAGGCGGCGGCGAGCCGGGCGAGGTCGGCGACGGCGAGGGAGGGGTCGGTGAGCAGGGGGAGGGTGGTGTCGCGGGCGGCCCAGCCCTTGATCATTGCGTGCCAGCGGGTGCGTTCGGCGGGGCTCGCGGTGCGGGCGAGGAGGGCGACGGCGGCGATGAGGGCGTGGCCCCGCTGGTGGTCGCTCTGCGGCACGGGGCCGGGGTCGGCGGCCTGCAGGCCGCGGCTGACGGCGCGCCCGGAGACGCTGTCCATGACGAGCCCGTCGTGGACGAGCGGTGCGTACGCGTTCTCGACGCTGTCGTAGACGGTCCGCCTCGCGGGATCGGTGATCTCCCAGGGGGAGCCATGGAGGAGGGCGAGGAGCCGGCCGAGTCCGTCGAGCAGCACCTGGCCGTAGGTGCCGGAGTAGGCGACGTGGGCGTGCTGGACGAAGGAGCCGTCGGCGTAGAGGCCGTCGCCGCGGGTGACGTAGGGGAAGACGGGCGAGAGGGCGTCGCGGGCCAGGGCGGTCTTGGCCGGCGAGGCGCCGAGGATGCCGCGGAGGGCGACGACGCGGCACAGGTCGACGCGGTTGGCGCCGGTGCTGGTGCCGCTGTAGTCGCCGAGCGCGGTGTCGGGGACGAAGTGGTCGACGGCGGCGAGGTACGCGGTGCGCCGTGCGGCGCCGGCCTGGTCGTGGAGGAGGGCGAGGCTGTCGAGGAGAAGCCTGGGGCTGCCGATCTGCCATTCCCACCAGTTGCCGTAGGGGGTGGTGGCGGGGTGGTAGACGCGGGCGTGGATGTGGTCGAGCCCGGCGAGGGTGTCGGCGGCGAGGCCGGGGTCGCCGGTGAGGCCGGTGCCGGGCTGGGCCCATGCCCGGGCCATGGTGTGCAGGCGGGCGTAGCTGCGCGTGATGCCGGAGGGCGGGTCGAAGGGTGCGTCGGGCCACAGGGAGGAGGGGCCCGGGGCGAGGCCGGCGCGGTAGGTGCGGGCGAGGTCCCCGGTGCGGCGCAGGGCGCCGGCGTAGGGCTCGGCGGCGGGGTCGAAGCCGGTGCCGAGCAGCAGGTCGCGCCAGCGGGTGCGGAGGGCGGCGAACGCGTCGTCCCCGGCGCTGCCGCGGGGGGCGGTGGTGAAGCCGAGGGTGCCGGCGACGGAGGCGGTGAGGAACCCTCTCCGGGTCCAGGCGGACGGGAGGGGGGTGGCGGGACCGGACGGCACGGCGGGGCCTCCCCGGGAGCAAGTGCGGGACGGTGCGGACGGTGCCGGGGCACACCGTGGCACGGGGCGGGAGCACGGGGCAATGCCGCGTCGGCGGTGTCGGTGCGGGTGGCCGGAAATTCACCCCACCAGAGATGTTGAATGTTTAACCAGTCCGCGCTACGGTGTTTCCCGAGTCAAGTTGAACATTCAACGAAACCTGAGTCGTAGGAGCACCTCATGGGCCTCTTCAGCCGCAAGCAGAGCACCACCCCGGCCACCGTCCCCGCCCCGCGCGCCGTCGACCCCGCGCTCGCCGCCCTCACCGGCGACTACACCATCGACCCCGCCCACAGCAGCATCGGCTTCACCGTCCGCCACGCCATGGTGACCAACGTCAAGGGCGCCTTCACCGAGCACGAGGGCACCCTCCGCCTCGACGGCAGCGACCCCTCCCGCTCCACCGCCGCCATCGACGTCCGCATCGCGAGCGTGGACACCGGCATGAAGGACCGCGACGCCCACCTGCGCGGCGAGGACTTCTTCGACGCCGAGCGCTTCCCGCTGATGACCTTCCGCTCGACCTCCGCCGAGCAGCTCGGCGGGGACCGCTACCGCATCACCGGCGACCTCACCATCAAGGACGTCACCCGCCCGCTCTCCATCGACCTGGAGTTCAACGGCTCCGCCACCGACGTCTACGGCATGGAGCGCGTCGGCTTCGAGGGCGGCACCGAGATCCTGCGCTCCGACTGGGGTCTGACCTGGAACGCCGCCCTGGAGGCGGGCGGTGTCATGGTCAGCGACAAGGTGAAGCTGACCTTCGACATCTCCGCGGTCAAGGCCGCGCCCCAGGCCTGAGGCCCCGTGCGGTGTCAGCGACCGAGGCGCAGGAGACGGTCCGCGATCTCCGCGCCCCGGTCCGCACCCGCGCTCAGGGCGATGTGGTTGTCGGGCCGTACGAGCACCAGCGCTTCCTCACCCTCCCCGATCCCGTAGGCGCGCCGGGTCTCGCCCGTGGCGTCGTCGACGAGGCAGGTGCGCAGGCGGTCCGCGCACTTCTCCCCCGCCTCCGCCAGGGCCCGCGCACTCCCCCGGCCGAAGCCCAGCAGCGTGAAGTGCGGCCCGGCGAAGACGCCGAAGAGCCGGCCGCTCCCGCAGGGCCCGTCGGGGGCCCGTTCGCCCGCCTTCGCCCCGCCCCATGCGAGCGAGCTCCAGCCGTAGCCCACGCCCAGCGTGGTGACGTCGTCGGTGATCACCGCCTCCGTGCCGACGCCGGCCCGCTTCACGCCCTCGGTCACCGCGCGCAGCCGTTCCTCGGTGAGGCCGAGCGTCCAGGCGGCGACGGGCAGCCGCTCCTCCTCGTAGGTGTCCAGCAGGCCGGGTGACGCCAGGCCGCGCACCACGTACGCGAGTTTCCAGCCGAGGTTGAAGGCGTCCTGGATACCGGTGTTCATGCCGAGGCCGCCCGCGATGGAGTGGACGTGCGCCGCGTCCCCGGCGAGCAGGACCCGCCCCGTGCGGAAGCGGTCGGCCATCCGGACGTTGATGCGGTAGGTGGAGAACCAGGTGGGGTCGGACAGCCGGATGCCCGCATTCCGGGAGCAGCGGTCGACGAGCCGCTGGAAGGACTCCAGGGACGGCGCGAGGGGACGCCCGTCCGCGTCGCGCTCGGGCGCGCCCTGCAGCTGCCAGTGGGCACTGCCGCGGAAGGGGCAGAGCATGACCGCCGCGTCCTCGTCGAACCACTGGTGCCAGTAGGCGGGGTCGAGCCCGTCGGCGCGGACGTCGCCGATCACCATGCACTCCTCGGCGTCCGTGCGGCCCTCGAAGGCCGTCCCGAGCGCCTTGCGCACGGTGCTGCGGCCGCCGTCGCAGCCCACGAGGTACGCGGCTTCGATGCGCCGCCCGTCGGCGAGCGTCGCGACGACGCCGTCCGGGCCCTGCGCGAAGCCGGTGAGCTCGCAGCCCGGCTCCGGCTCCACGCCGTGCTCGGCGAGCCTGCGGCGCAGGATCTCCTCGGTCCGCCACTGCGGGATGATCAGCCCGCTGGCGTACGGGACGGCGGACGTGGGGGTGCGGTCCCCGAAGGTGACGGTGTCGGCGACCGCCACGCCGTCGCGGTACTTGCGCAAGGTGATGTGCTCGATGCCCGAGGCGGCGGCCTCCGCCCCCACCCCGAGGTCGTCGAAGAGCTCGCGGCTGCGCTGGTTGAGGCCCTTGCCGCGGGAGGCGCGGTGGGGTTCCCGGTACTTGTCGATGATCCGTACGGCCGCTCCGGCGCGGGCGAGCGTGCAGGCGAGCACGAGCCCGGTGGGGCCGGCGCCCACGATCAGGACGTCGGTGGCGGAGACCTCGGCGGCGGAGGTGACAGGGAGTGGGGTCGTCGTCATGTGCCCATGAAAGACCGCCGCCCCAGAAAATGCAACCGAGTAACAAAAGATTCTGAGTAACGCGCTCTGCTAGGATGGCAGGGTGACCGAGGAGACGACCGGGCTGCGTGAGCGCAAGAAGCAGCGCACGCGGCAGACGCTGTCCGAGACCGCCATCGCGCTCTTCCTGGAGCGCGGCTTCGACCAGGTGTCGGTCGCGGAGGTGGCAGCTGCCGCGGAGGTGTCGAAGCCGACGCTGTTCCGCTATTTCCCCGCCAAGGAGGACCTGGTCCTCCACCGCATCGCCGACCACCAGGGAGAGGCGGCGCGCGTCGTGCGCGGCCGGGCGCCGGGCGAGCCGCCCCTGGCCGCGCTCCGCGCGCACTTCCGCGCCCGGCTCGACGCCCGCGACCCCGTCACCGGCCTGTGCGACGTGCCGGCCGTGATGGCCTTCCGGGACATGCTCTACACGACCCCGAGCCTGGTGGCCCGCCTCATGCAGTACTCGGCCGAGGACGAGCGCGCCCTGGCGGAGGCCCTGGCCGAGGCGGGCGCGGACGGGGTGACGGCGCGGACGGCCGCGGCGCAGATCATCGCCGTCCACCACGTCCTCGCGCGGGACAACTGGCGGCGCCTGGCCTCCGGGCGCATCACCGCCACCGTGCTGGAGGCGGCCCGGGCCGACGCCGAGCGGGCCTACGACCTGCTCGGCGCCGGGCTGACGGCGCAAGGCCTGTGACGCGCAGTTGACGGCGCAAGGCCCGTGACACACAACTGACGGCGCAGGGCCCGTACGCGCAACTGACGGCGCACGGCCCCTGACGCGCCCCCGCCTACGCTCCGGGGCGCGCCTTAAGGCTCACTCCCGCGGCTCCACACCCGCGCGCCGCAGCCCGTACGCGTAGGCGTCGTCGAGCGCCTGCCACGAGGCGGCGATCACGTTCTCCGCGACGCCGACCGTCGACCACTCGCCGCTCTCGTCGCTCGTGGAGACCAGGACCCGGGTGATCGACCCGGTGCCCCGGCCGCCCTCCAGGATGCGCACCTTGTAGTCGGTCAGCTTGAGGCCGGCCAGCTGCGGGTAGATGCGCTCCAGCGCCACGCGCAGCGCCCGGTCCAGCGCGTCGACGGGGCCGTTGCCCTCGGCGGTGGCGACGATGCGCTCCCCCTTGGCCCACAGCTTCACGGTGGCCTCGTTGGCGTGGATGCCGTCCGGCCGGTCCTCGGCGATCGCCCGCCAGGACTCGATCCGGTAGTAGCGCCGGGCGCGCCCCTCGGCCTCCTCGCGCAGCAGCAGCTCGAAGGAGGCGTCGGCGGCCTCGTAGGTGTAGCCCGCGAGTTCGCGCTCCTTGACGCGCTCCACGACCCGGCCGATCAGCTCCCTGTCGCCGCCGAGGTCGACCCCGAGCTCCTTGCCCTTGAGCTCGATGGAGGCGCGGCCGGCCATGTCGGAGACGAGCATGCGCATGGTGTTGCCGACCCGCTCGGGGTCGATGTGCTGGTACAGGTCCGGGTCGACCTTGATCGCGGAGGCGTGCAGCCCGGCCTTGTGCGCGAACGCCGAGACGCCCACGTAGGGCTGGTGCGTGGAGGGCGTGAGGTTGACGACCTCGGCGATGGCGTGCGAGATGCGCGTCATCTCGGCGAGCGCCCCCTCGGGCAGCACGCGGCGGTCGTACTTGAGCTCCAGGGCGGCCACGACGGGGAACAGGTTGGCGTTGCCGACCCGCTCGCCGTAGCCGTTGGCGGTGCACTGCACGTGCGTCGCGCCGGCGTCCACGGCGGCGAGCGTGTTGGCGACGGCGCAGCCCGTGTCGTCCTGTGCGTGGATGCCCACGCGGGCGCCGGTCGCCTCGATGACCTCCCGCACCGTGGCCCCGACCTGAGGGGGCAGCATGCCGCCGTTGGTGTCGCACAGGACGACGACGTCGGCGCCCGCCTCGTAGGCGGTGCGGACGACTTCGAGGGCGTAGTCCGCGTTGGCGCGGTGGCCGTCGAAGAAGTGCTCGCAGTCGACGAAGACGCGGCGGCCGTGCCCGCGCAGGTGGGCGACGGTGTCGCGCACCATGGCGAGGTTCTCGTCGAGGGTGGTGCGCAGGGCCAGTTCGACGTGGCGGTCGTGGGACTTGGCCACCAGGGTGATCACCGGGGCGCCGGAGTCGAGCAGCGCGGCGACCTGCGGGTCGTCCTCGGCCCGCACGCCCGGTTTGCGCGTGGCGCCGAAGGCGACGAGCTGCGCGTGGCGGAAGGCGATCTCCTCGCGGGCGCGCTGGAAGAACTCGGTGTCGCGGGGGTTGGCGCCGGGCCAGCCGCCCTCGATGAAGCCGACGCCGAAGTCGTCCAGGTGCCGGGCGATGGTCAGCTTGTCCGCGACGGTCAGGTTGATGCCCTCGCGCTGCGCGCCGTCGCGCAGCGTCGTGTCGAAGACGTGGAAGCGGTCGTCGACGTGGGTGCGTTCGTCGGGGCCGTCGGTTGCGTCCGTCATGCTGCTGTGACTCCTGTGAGGATGTCGGTCTACCGGAATTACCCGTTCCACCGTCCCCGTGGTTTCCGCTCGCCCTGCGTTCCCCGGCGCGGGTGGGCCGGAAAACGCAAAAACCTCTCGCGGGTGCGAGAGGTCTGCGCGCGGGTCTGGGACGACGGTGTCCGCTCCGTACGGGTGGTACGGGAGCGGTCACTGCGGACCGGCGCGCCTGCTGCCAATAATCATGGCGAACGGGAGCATAGGTGCATCTTGGCACACGCCGGTTCCGCCGTGCGGGCGGGTCTCAGGATGCGGGCACCTTGCCCGCCTCCGCCGGGGCGCCCTCGGGCGCGCCGCCGACCCGCTTGAGGTCGATGTCGCGCGTCTCCCGCATCGTCAGGTAGACGACGAGCGACACCGCGGCACAGCCGGCCACGTACCAGTAGAAGCCCGACTCGATGCCGCCGTTCTTGAACCACAGGGCCACGTACTCCGCCGTGCCGCCGAAGAGCGCGTTGGCGACGGCGTACGGCAGGGCGACGCCCAGCGACCGGATGCCCGTCGGGAAGAGCTCGGCCTTCACGCACGCGTTGATGGAGGTGTAGCCCGTGACGACGACCAGGGCGAGCAGGGACAGGCCGAGGGCCGGCCAGAACGAGCCCGCGTGCTTGAGCATGGTCATGATCGGCACGGTGAGGAAGGTGGAGCCCACCGCGAAGGTGATCAGCAGGGGGCGGCGGCCGATGCGGTCCGAGAGGGCGCCCGCGAGGGGCTGCAGGCAGGCGAAGACCAGCAGGGCGCAGAAGCTGACCAGGGTGGCGGTCTGCTTGGGCAGGCCCGCGCTGTTGGAGAGGTACTTCGTCAGGTAGGTGGTGTACGTGTAGTACGCGACGGTGCCGCCCATGGTGAGGGCGACGACGAGGAAGGCCTCGCGCTTGTGCCGCATGAGGGCCCGGATGGTGCCGCGCTCGGCGGCGGCCCGGGCGCTCTCCTCCGTGGCCTCCTCCGTCGCCTCCGTGTACGCCTCCGTCTCCAGCATGTTGCGGCGGAGGTAGAAGATCACGGCCGCGCCGAGCGCGCCCACGACGAAGGGGATGCGCCAGCCCCAGCTGTGCAGCTCGCCGCTGGAGAGGGTGTGCTGCAGCACGATCTGCAGCCCGAGGCCCAGGATCTGGCCGGCCGTCATCGACACGTACTGGAAGCTGGAGGCGAAGCCGCGGCGGCCCGGCGCGGACGCCTCCGTGAGGTACGTGGCGCTGGCCGCGTACTCGCCGCCGACCGACAGGCCCTGCAGCAGCCGGGCGACGAGGAGGACGGCGACGCCCCCGTAGCCGGCGACCGCGTAGGTCGGCGCGACGGCGATGAGCACGGCCGAGGCGGACATCAGGGTGACGGTCAGCGTGAGGGCGGCCTTGCGGCCCTTGCGGTCACCGACCCGGCCGAGCAGCCAGCCGCCCACGGGGCGCATGAAGAAGCCGACGGCGAAGATGCCCGCGGTGTTCATGAGCTTCGCGGTGTCGTTGCCCGCGGGGAAGAAGGAGCCCGCGAAGTACGTCGCGAACGACGCGTAGACGAACCAGTCGAACCACTCGACCATGTTGCCGGCCGAGCCGACCCAGATCTTCTTCCAGTGCTGTCCCATGGTGGATCACGGTGGCGGAACGGCACGGGACGGACAAGGGTCCGGCCGGCAACGATCACGCGTACTTGCGTGCGTTGCGTTCACGGCGCGACGTGCGCGGGCGCCCCGTCCGGACACATGTACGCGCCCCGCCCCGGACACACGTATGCCCGCATCCGTGGATGCGGGCATACGGACGTACGTCAGCGCGGGCTTCAGCCCAGGGGGTGCATCCAGCCGTGGGTGTCCTCGGCGGCGCCGGTCTGGATGTCGAGGAGCGCCTTGCGGAGCTTCATCGTGACCTCGCCGGGCTGCCCGTCGGCGACGGTCCAGCCGTCGCGCGCGGACTTCACGGTGCCGACCGGGGTGATGACGGCGGCGGTGCCGCAGGCGAAGACCTCGGTGAGAGTGCCGTCGGCGCAGCCGTTCTTCCAGTCGTCCACGGAGATGCGGCCCTCGGCGACCTCGTAGCCGAGGTCGGCGGCGATCGTCATCAGCGAGGCGCGGGTGATGCCGGGCAGGAGGGAGCCGGTGAGCTCGGGCGTGACGATCTTGTCGCCGTAGACGAAGTACAGGTTCATGCCGCCCATTTCCTCGATCCAGCGGCGCTCGATGGCGTCCAGCCAGACGACCTGGTCGCAGCCGTGCTCCATGGCCTGGGCCTGGGCGACGAGGGAGGCGGCGTAGTTGCCGCCGGCCTTGGCGGCGCCGGTGCCGCCGGGGCACGCGCGCACGTACTCCTCGCTGAGCCACACCGAGACCGGCTTCACGCCGCCGGGGAAGTAGGCGCCGGCTGGCGAGGCGATGACCACGAACATGTACTCGTTGGCCGGGCGGACGCCGAGGCCGACCTCGGTCGCGAACATGAACGGGCGCAGGTAGAGCGAGGCCTCGCCGGAGCCGGGCACCCACGCGTTGTCCTGCTTGACCAGCGCGTCGCACGCCTCGATGAAGGTCTCGACGGGCAGTTCGGGCATGGCGAGCCGGCGCGCGGAGGCCTGCAGGCGCTTGGCGTTCTCCTCGGGCCGGAAGATGGCGACCGAGCCGTCGGGCTGGCGGTAGGCCTTGGCGCCCTCGAAGATCGTCTGCGCGTAGTGCAGCGTCATGTTCGCCGGGTCGATCGACAGCGGCGCATACGGAACGAGCTGGCCGTCGTGCCAGCCGCGCCCCTCCGTCCACTTGATCGTCACCATGTGGTCGGTGAAGTGGCGGCCGAAGCCGGGGCTGGCCAGGATCTGCTCCCGCTCCGCGTCCGACAGGGGGTGCGAAGAGGGCTTGAGCTCGATCGTGGGCGTCGTCATGAGTGCGTGTCCTTCACCGTTGTGTGTGGCGGACCGCGAGCTCGCTCCGTCCCTGACGGTGTCAGAGCGTCCGAGCTTCCCCTCATGCCGCGGCCCCACGTTCGATTATCGCTCGTGGGGCCGTGGACGGAAAACGTGCGCGCGGCCCTGGATCGATGGTCGCATCCGGCCGCGCGCTGAGTCAGCGGCCGGGAGCTAGCCGGCTACTCGCAGGGCGAGTGCGTCGCCAATCTCGTCCGTCGTGCGGGGCGCGGCCCCGTCCCGGGCGGCCAGGTCGTCCGCGACGGCCGTCTCGATGCGGGCGGCCTCGGCCTCGTAGCCGAGGTGCCGGAGCAGGAGCGCCACGGAGAGCACCGTGGCGGTGGGGTCGGCCTTGCCGGTGCCCGCGATGTCGGGCGCGGAGCCGTGGACCGGCTCGAACATGGACGGGAAGGCGCCGTCGGGGTTGATGTTGCCCGAGGCGGCGAGGCCGATGCCGCCGGTGACCGCCGCGGCGAGGTCCGTGAGGATGTCGCCGAAGAGGTTGTCGGTGACGATCACGTCGAACCGCTCGGGCTGGGTGACCATGAAGATCGTCGCCGCGTCCACGTGCAGGTAGTCGGTGGCGACCTCGGGGTACTCCCGGCCCACCCGGTCGAACGTGCTCTTCCACAGCTGTCCGGCGTAGACGAGGACGTTGTTCTTGTGGACGAGCGTCAGCTTCTTGCGGGGGCGCGCCTGGGCCCGTTCGTAGGCGTCGCGCACCACGCGCTCCACACCGAGTGCGGTGTTGACGCTGACCTCCGTGGCCACTTCGGCGGGGGTGCCGGTGCGCAGGGAGCCGCCGTTGCCCGTGTAGGGGCCTTCGGTGCCCTCCCGGACGACGACGAAGTCGATGTCGGGACGGCCGGCGAGCGGGGTGGCCGTGTGGGGGAAGAGCTTCGAGGGCCGCAGGTTGACGTAGTGGTCGAAGGCGAACCGCAGCTTGAGCAGCAGGCCGCGCTCCAGCACGCCGGCGGGCACCGAGGGGTCGCCGATCGCGCCGAGCAGGATCGCGTCGTGGCGCCCGAGGGACTCCAGCTCGGCGTCGGGCAGGATCTCGCCCGTCGCGTGGTACCGCCGGGCACCGAGGTCGTACTCCTCGGTCTCCAGCTTCACGTCCGACGGGAGGACCGCCGAGAACACCTTGAGGCCCTGGGCCACGACTTCCCGGCCGATGCCGTCACCGGGGATCACTGCGAGGCGAATGCTGCGAGACATACCGGGACCGTACTCCCCCGTCCCGTTTAATGACACACCTCGTCCAGAATGCGGACAGACAGCGAACCGGCCGGGTCACGTTCACCCAAAGTCCGCAACGAAGTTGCCGGTTCCTGGCACGTTTGTCGCCATGGACACACCACGCGTAGGCATTCCCGAGCACCTCGCGGACCGCATGACGATGGCGGAGCAGCACGAATACCTGCGGGCCCGGTTCGCCCGGCCGCTCACCCGGCGCGGAGTCCTGCGCGCCGGGGCGGTGACGGCCGGGGCCGCCGCCGGGACGGGCCTGCTGGGCGGCGCCGTGCGCGCGTACGCCGATCCGGCGCCCGCCCCCGCTCCGTCCCCTTCATCCCCGGAACTGCTCGCCCCGGCCGCCGCGCGGGTCGACGGCAGGCACGTCGCGCCCTTCGGCCGGCACCTGGCCTTCGGCGCGGACCCGCGGACGCAGATGAGAATCTCCTGGCAGGTGCCGCTCGCCGTCAGACGGCCGTACGTCCGGGTGGGTCTGGCGCCGTGGGACCTCGGCCTCAAGCTGGAGGCCGAGGTGCGGACGCTGCACACCCCGCCGCTGTCGCCGAAGCTCCCCGCCGTCGACCAGGTGTACCTGCACGCCGCGCTCGACAACCTGCGCCCCGGACAGACGTACTACTACGGCGTGGGACACGACGGCTACGACCCCGCCGACCCCCGCCACTTCCCGGGCCTCGCCACCTTCCGCACGGCGCCCGAGCGCCCCGGCAAGGGCGGCAGGGCCGGGAAGTTCACCTTCACCGCCTTCGGCGACCAGGGCGTCAGCTACCAGGCCCTCGCCAACGACCAGCTGATCCTCGGCCAGGACCCGGCCTTCCACCTGCACGCGGGCGACATCTGCTACGCGGACGACAGCGGCGCCGGCAAGCCCACCGACGTCTACGACGCGCGCGTCTGGGACCAGTTCCTCGCCCAGACCGAGTCCGTGGCGGCGTCCGTGCCCTGGATGGTCACCACCGGCAACCACGACATGGAGGCCTGGTACTCCCCCAACGGCTACGGCGGCCAGAGCGCCCGCTGGACGCTCCCCCGCAACGGCTTCGACCCGGCCCGCGCCCCGGGCGTCTACTCCTTCGTCTACGGCAACGCCGGCATCGTCGCCCTGGACGCCAACGACATCTCGTACGAGATCACCGCCAACACCGGCTACAGCGGGGGCGCGCAGACCGCCTGGCTCGACCGGCGCCTCGGCGAGCTGCGCCGCACGCCCGGCCTCGACTTCGTCGTCGTCTTCTTCCACCACTGCGCCTTCTCCACGACGAAGGACCACGCCTCGGACGGCGCCGTGCGGGAGGCGTGGCTGCCGCTCTTCGAGAAGCACGGCGTCGACCTCGTCATCAACGGCCACAACCACGTCTACGAGCGCACCGACGCGCTCCGCGGCACGCGCGTGGGGCGGAAGGTCCCCATCGGCGGCACCACCGACCCCACGCGCGACGGCATCGTCTACGTGACGGCCGGCGGGGCGGGGAAGTCGCTGTACGACTTCCCCGTGCCCGACAGCTACGAGGGCCACGTCAAGGACCTGGAGAGCGTGGACAGCTACTTCTGGGAGAAGGGGCGCGTGAAGCGCCCGGAGCGGGTGGAGTGGTCGCGGGTGCGCTACACCGGCTTCTCGTTCCTCGCGGTGGAGTCCGAGCCGGCCGCACGGGGCGGGCGCCCGCGGCTGCGGGTGACCGCCCTCGCGGAGAACGGCGCACGGATCGACCACTTCGACGTCGTCCGCCCCGCGCGGCAGGGCTGAGGCGGGCCCGGGGCGGCCTCCCGGCCCGGCGGGCCCCGCCGGCTGCTCAGTGGCCGGTGACGCCGCCGTTGTCCCGGCGGTCCAGGGCCCGCTGGAGGGCCGCGGCGGCGTTCATCCGGTCGGTCTGGCGGTCGGTGCGGTCGGCCGTACGGGCGGTGCGGCGGGTCCTGCGGACGGCGGTGTCGGCCATGGGACGTCACTTCTCCTCTGCTGCCTGCGGGAAGGGTGCGGGAAGGATGCGGAAGGGAGTGCTGGAGAACAGCGGGAGGG
>NZ_JBPQTW010000208.1:0-12290 GCF_051386535.1 Streptomyces sp. URMC 127 | reverse complement strand
GCGCTCGTCGGCGGTGAGGTCGGACAGGGTGCGGGCGATGAGGGCCGGGAAGGTGTGGTCGAAGTCGGCCGGAGTGGGGGTGCGGCCGGTGCGGCGGATCTCCAGGAAGCGAGCCACGGCCAGATCGAGGTGGAGCGGCAGGCCGTGCGAGCGCTGGGTGATCACCGCGCGGATCTCCGGACCAATCAGCGGACGGTCGTCGTGGGTGAGGCGCTGGGCGAGGTAGGTGTCGCAGTCCTGGTCCGAGAAGTCGCCGATCAGGTGCTGGCGGGCGCCGCCGGCGGCCAGGGCCGGGACCATCTGCCCCGGCTGGGGGGCCAGGCCCGGCCAGGCCGTGGGACCGGTGTAGTCGAGCTGGCCCTGCAGGGCGGGATCGGCCCACGGCAGCCGGTTGCGGCCGCCGATGACGAAGAAGCAGTTCGGCATCAGCCACACCAGGCGCTGCAACAGCCGCTCAGCATCCCGGTGGCGGTCGCTGGTGTCCTCGAAGGTGTCCAGCAGGATGACCGGCACCACCGCCTTCTTCGCGGGCAGGCGGCTGATCTCCCACGCCAGCAGGTGCGGGTAGAAGGACAGCGCCTCCAGGTCGGGTTCGGCCTCCAGCAGGGCGGCGGTACGGGCGCAGCCGGCCAGGGCCCGCGCCCGGGCGCGGCGCTCGCGCAGGGCGCCCACGAGCGCGGTGGTGAGCTGCCCAGCGGCCGCGCCGACCAGGCCGGGCAGCTGCAGGGCGCCAATCGCTTCGCTCACCGCGCCCTGGATCTGCTTCGGCAGCATCTGCCCGAACTTGCCCGCCAGGCCGGTGCGCTTGATGTACTCCTCCAGCGGCTCGCCGGGATGCTGCGCCTCCCAGTAGCGGCGAAGGGCCAGGTCGAAGCTGGGCAGGGGGCGGCCGACGGCGGCGGCCAGGGCGAGCCGGATCATCAGCACGACGCGCTCGAAGTCGGCCCCGGTCGATGCCGAGCGGGCCAGATCGATCCGCACGGGCAGGATCTTCTCGCCCGCCCAGGCGGGGGCGCCCCACTGCGCGGGCCGATGCTCGGCGGCACTCAGCGAGGCTTCCAGCTTGCGCAGCAGGGTCGACTTGCCGACGCCTCCCACCCCATGGAACGCGAGCACGTTGTCGCGGGGGGCTTCGAGGTCCTCGACGTCGAAGCCCGGGGCGGCGATGTGCCGCAAGTGCTCCTCGATGGCGGTGGCCACGAAGTCCCACTGCCTGTGGCGGTTGGTGAACGCCTCGCTGCTGTCCACGGGGTCGTTGGAGCTGAACAGCGCACGAAGGTCGGCCATGTGATGTCCCCCCAGAAGCGATCACCTGCGGGCCCAATCTACGCCGCGTACCGTGACCGCCCACAGGCCGGATTCCAGCCCACCACCAAAAATGATCTTTCCGACTGTTCGGCTCCCGACACCCTGAGGTGATCTTCCTATGCACGACTCCGCATCGCCCTCGCCGTCCCCCGACCGGCGCCCCTCGTCGGGGCCGGCAGCGGGCGGCGACAGTACGGCCAGGTCTGCGACGGCGCACGAGATCGTGGACGCTGTCCTGGCCCGGTACACCCAGCAACTCCTACCGGTGCGGCGCTCCGGCGACCAGCAACGCCTCCAGGAGCTGATGACCCGGCGTCAGGAGTGCCTGAAGGACCAGCAACGGCTGAAGGATGCCGGGCCCGAGGAGACTGCAAGGATCGCCGCAGACTACGCCGACCGCCTCAAGAAGCTGGAAGGCACCGAACCCCACCCCGAGGCGTAGCCGCGGCATTCACCGTACCGTGCGGCCCGGCAACCGCTTTGGCCCCGGGCCGCACGGCGCGCTGGTCGGGCACGGGCAGCGCGGCCGCGGGGACGGGCGGGTGGAGCTGGCGCGGCTGCTGGGCGGGCATCAGCGGGCATGCGAGAGCGGCGATCGCAACGAGGTCGTCGCGGTACTGCGGCATCGCCCGGTGCAGCCGGCGCTGGACGGACCAGAACCGTGCGGCCTCGCCGGGGGTGTAGGGGCGGGCCTGTTCGGCGACCAGGGCCAGCGCTGCGGCGGGGCGCCGCGCCCACCCGCCCCGGCTGGTCAGGTGGTTGCGGTACAACGGGTGGGCGTCACGCCGCATCACCAGCACCGAGTCCACGGCGGACATCTGCTCGGCCAGCGCCACGACCTCGGGCAGGACCGCATAGTGCGCATCGTGCCCGGCGGCGGTGGTGAACCGCGCGGGCACGTCCAGCCGGCTCACCTCGGCGTAGCGGGCGGCGGTGCCCTGCCGGGAATCCGCCGCGCGCACCGCCAGGACCACCAGTTCCACCCGGTAGCCGGCCTGCCGGTACAGGGCCGCACCGGTGACGAAGGCGCTGGCGCTGGACGGGGTGATCTCGATGACCACGTCCCCGCGCCGCTCCCGCACGTACCGCTCGGTCTGGGCCTGCCAGGCGCGGTAGTCGGCGCGGATCCGCGCCGAGGCCGTGCGCGGCTCCTCACGCAGCAGCTGAAAGTAGTCCGGGTGGGAGACCTTGAAGTCCTCGCCCCGGATGTGGGCCGGATCCCGCAGGGTGCGGCGGACCATCCGCGCGGCCGTGGTCTTGCCGGCGCCGGGCTGGCCCATCACGTACACCGCGACCGGTCGCTTCTGCGGCGTGATGCGCCCCAGGGACGGCACGATCAGCTCGTCGAAGATCCAGCGGTGTTCCTCGGCGCTCAGCCGGTGGTAGTCGACCCCGGGCGCTTCCTGGCGGGGTTGGGCGGTGCGCCGGAGCGGCTCGGCCCAGGCGGCGGTGCGCTCGGCGTCGCGGCGCACCGCCAGCCCCCAGTCCTCGGGCAGGCCGGGACGGGCGAGGCGCCGGTCGGTGTCGGCGAGCTGGCGGCGGAAGACGCCCGTCTCCCGGGCATCCCACGGGCGCCGGCGCTCGGCGAGCACCACGTCCGCCGCGCCCGCCGGGCGGCTCCACTGCCCCTCGGGGCCGAGGGCGTTGGCGTACACGGTCTCGAGCGCCGCCTCGGTGGCGCGCCGGACGACGAAGACGCTGTCCGCCAGGTGCCCGGCCTCCACCATGCGCAGGACCTCGATCAGCGCGGCCGCACAACGGTCGTGGTTGTCCCAGGAGACGTAGCGGGCCCGGCCCTGCTCGGCCAGGCGCAGGTAGCGGTCCAGGACGCCGAGCTGACTGACCGCCTCGGGCACCGCCAGGGCCACGAACTCCACGCGGTAACCGGCATCCCGGTAGGCGGCGATCTCGTTCAAGAACTCCTGGGGGTGGGCCAGCGGCGCCTCCACCACCGCGTCGTACCGGCCCTCACGCACCCGTGCCTCGACCACGGCCTGCCAGCGGTAGGTCTCCGGCCGCACCCGCACCCCTGCGCTCCTCACATCCTCGGCCAGGAAGTCCGCGTAGTGGGGGTGCACATTCTTATAGGCATCGCGGTCCACCCGCACCGCGCCGCCCCGCCGCCCCAACGCGGCATGCACCAGGTCGACCACCGCGGTCTTGCCGCTGCCCGCCTGCCCCGCAACGAACACCACCACCGGACGCACCGGTCCCTGCTGCGCCACAGCACCGCCCAGAGCACCGGGCAGGACGCTCCCGGTCAGGATCTCTTCCTCCCACCGGCCGTCGGCCGCAGCTGGCGCAGGAGAGGCGGCCGGACCCGTGCCCGTACTCGGGGGCTGCGCTGGTAAGGCGGGACGGGGGCGGTGCGGCGAACTCACGTACTCCTCCATCAACAGGCTGGTGAGGGTCGGCTTCCTGGCGTTGTGAGCAGATGCGGTCAGGCCCTGACGGGCCGCCTCTCGGTGTGTTCCGGCTGACGGCACAGCGCCGGCGCCCCGGCCCCGGCGCCGACGCCGACGCCGTCGACAGCGTGATGCGGGAGGAAAGTACGGGCCCGGACGCGGGCTCCGGCGCGGTGAAGCGGCCGCCCGTGCTGGTCAGGGTCGGGGTGCGTAAGGGTCGGCGTAGGGCTCGACGGCCTGCCGGATCTTCTCCTGCGCGCCGGCCATGCGAGGGCCGGGGGCGTAGTAGCGGGAGCGTGCCCGGCCCTGGGCCTCGAGCCAGCCCAGGCGGACCAGCTCGCGGATATCGCGGATGGCCTGCTGCTCGGACAGGTCGGCATCGGCCTGGTAGACCGTGCGGCGGACCTTCGATCCCCAGAAGGCCGGCAGCAGTGCGTAGACCACACGCTCGTCCAATCCGTCGCGCTCGGCGGCCTCGCCGAGGTGGATCCAGGCGCGGGAGAGCAGGTCGGTGCGGCGCTGGGCCTGCTGGGCCTGACGGTGGTGGGCCTCCAGGCAGAAGCGGATCCACGGGTGAGTGTCGCGCTCGGGGGTCCAGGTGGGGCCGCCGACCTGTTGCAGGACGCGGTAGTAGGCGTAGGTGTTCTGGGCCCGGCCGAGCCATTCCTCGATGGAGGAGAACTCCGGCGGCAGCAGACTCTCGGACTCCCGCGCGAAGACCAGGGTGGACACGGCGCGGGACATGCGCCCGTTGCCGTCCTTCCACGGGTGAATGTTCACCAGATTCAGGTGCGCCATAGAGGCCCGTACATGGACCGGGGCATCAAGGTCACCGGTGTTAAGCCAGTCGATCAGCTCCCCCATCAGGGCAGGCACGTCCTCGAAGTCCGGAGCCCTGTAGGCGGGAACCAAGGGGTCGTCGGGGCTGGTGACGAACACCGGCCCGTCGCGCCAGCGGCCCGGGCGCTTGTCAAGGTGGTGGCCCTGCAGCATGAAGTGCAGCCCATTGAGCAGGCCCGCGTCGTAGCGGAAGCCCTCCCCGGCGTCGGCGAGGGCCTGGATGTAGGTCATCGCCCGCTGGTAGCCCTCCAGCTCCACCCGGGTCCGCTCCGCCGTCTCCAGCGGCTCCTCCCCCGCCATCAGAGCCTCGACATCATCGACGGTCGCGGCGTAGCCCTCGATGGTGTTCGACCCGGCGATCGCCCGAGCCGTCAAGTTGCGCCGCAGCTGACCCGACCAGCGCGGCTGCGCCCGCAACTGGTGGCGCAGGCGCATCCGCATCTGCTCGATCTCCTCGAGCACACGGTGGTCATCGGCGTCCAGAGCCGGAGTCTCGTACAGCATGCCCACATGTCACCATGACAGGATCATCCTGTCAACCTGGTGTGTGGACGACGCAGCGCTTCACCCCTTTCGGGCCGCTGCCCCGAAAGGGGGCGGCCCAAGGTCACCAGGCTCCAGTAGCGTCCCCGCCGACGCCCACGCAGTCCCTGCCGGGCACGTGGTGATCTCGCCAGCCGCGGTGCGGGGCGAGCGCTTGCCCCTGCCTCCTGGTGGACCTGCGCAGCTGATCCTGGAATTTTCTTCGCAGCCGATGTCACACAGAGAGCAGGTACCAGCACTAAGCAATGACCCAGTCGGAGTTGGCGGGCGTGGGCTTCGCTGATGTTCAGGGGAGGAGAGGCGGATGGAAGCCTCATTGATGAGCGCCGGGTTATGCGTGGTGGCCTATACCGCCCGCTGTCTGATGGTGTGGATCCGCTCCCGTCAGGACGCACATTCCGCTGCCTCCCAGCACTCTGCCGGGGCCCGGCTCGCGGAGTCTTTGCCGTCCGGCAGCCGGGTACAGCTGCGGTCTGCTGCCGGGGACGAGGTCACGATCGAGGTGGGCGGCCCATCCGCCCGCCGGATACAGGAGCCCCATGGTGGATGAGTTCTCCGTGCGCTCCGCAAGCCCGGCCGCAGACCTCCCCGGCGAGGCGTCCCCGGTGCTGGACTTCGCCGCGGTCTACCGCGCGGAGATGCCCTTGCTGACCCGGTTCGTGATGAAGCATGGCGCTCGCCCGCAGGAGGCCGCCGATGCTGCCCATGAAGCCTTCGCCCGTGCTTACGAGGTCTGGGCCACGATCCGCTATCCGGCACGCTGGCTGCGCACCGTGGCCTCCCGGGCCTACTTCCGCGCCAGAAGGCCGCGCGAGGAACTCCCCGGAGAACTCCCGCCTTCCCGCGCCGACTTCCATCTGCCCACCATCATCGAGCTGAGCGACCAGGAACGTGCGGTCTACGCGGCCCTGGCCGAGCTGCCGGCCCGGCAGCGGCAGGTCATGGCGTGGTTCTACGACCACTACACGGTGTCGGAGATCTCCGAAGAACTGCAGATCAGTGAGGATGCGGTGCGGCAGAACCTCTGCCGGGCCCGGGCCACACTCAAGACCCGCCGAAGCCAGCAAGGAGGTGCCCGGTGAGCGACTACAACGACACGTTCGCCGACGACCGTGACCCTGAGCTGGACGCCTGGCTGGCAGCCGCCGACCAGGCCGTGCTCACCGCCGTCGAAGACGGCCTCGATCTGGACCGTGGTCTCGCTGAGATCACCAGCCGCCAGGCGCCACTCGAACCGCCCACACCGGAACCCGCACCGGCTCACCGGGCGGCCCCGCCTCCTCCTCCGGAGGGCGACGGCTGGGTCTGGGGAACCGTGAAGTGGTTCAACGCGGAGAAGGGGTACGGCTTCCTCTCGGTCGACGACGGCCCGGACATCTTCGTCCACTACACCGCCATGGACTCCGGCCACCGGACGACGTTGGAGGAAGGCGAGCAGCTCTGGTTCCGCATCACGCAGGGCAGCAGCAGCCAGGCACACCCGGTGGAGGTGGCCAGGTCGAACGGGCGCTAACGCCCGGCCGCCGCCGTTCTTCCGCGCCGCCTCCATCGCGGCCCGCAGCGGACCCGGGCCAGGTCGACACCGGACACCTCGCCGCCGCTCACGTCTGCCCCCACGGGGTGTAGCCGAGGTCCAGGTGTCCGGGCCAGCCAGGCGCTGCACGGTCGCGACGAACGACCGGGTGAACAGGCGCTGTACCGACTGCTCGCCGTACCAGGCGATGTGGTCGTGGACGATCTGCTGGTCGTGCGCGGCGCGGGTGCGCCAGTCCAGCACCTGCTCGCGGGTCAGCTCCGCAAGGACCAGCTGCTAGTCGTCGTCGACGTCCGCGCGCTCCAGCCCCGTGCACCTTCGACGTCGCCTGGGCCTCAACGACAGTGCACAGTCGGCCGCGCGCCGTCTTCGTGTGACCTAGCTCTGGCACCGTGGAAGCACCGAGACAAGGGAGTCGGCACGGAATAAGACCACCGGCTCGGCTATCAACACGGGCTTGGGAGATGGACTCCCCAATTGGGGAGTCGCCCCGCTACCCCAGCGCTGAGGCCGTATACGGCGTCACGAGGGCCGCAGCGGCGCGCACCGTGTCGGTCAGGGAGCCGTGAACCTCCACGTCCGGCCGGGCGTGACGGAGCTGTTCGACGACGTCGAGACGGCGGGCGTACTGCGGGTCCGCGCCGACCACGATCGTGGCTCCGCGCGCGGCGTGAGCGCCGAGTTCGTACAGGGCGATCGGCTGAATGCTCTCCGCGCAGAACCAGAACAGGACGACGCTGGCGCAGGCCAGATGCTCGTACTCCCAGACGATCTGCTCCCGGGCGACCACAGGGTCGCCCTCGGGGAACTCCGCTCGCCGGGGGTTGAGGATCGTGGCCGTGACGCCGGCAGAGCGGAGCTGGAGGGCTGCTCGGGTCTGCCAGTCCGGGCAGCCGGTGATGCCGCCGGCCAGAAACACCGTGGGGCCGCCGTCGTCGTACGGACGGGGTGAACGGACGTACCGGCCGGCAGGGGGCCGGTGGTGGCCGGCCACCGCGTCAAGGAGGTCGCGGACCAGGGCCTGCCCGTGTGGGTCGCCGGTGAGGTAGGCGCGCAGGACGGGAGCCAGGCGCCAGGACGCGAGGTCGGGGTGGGGCCGCAGCATGTCTGCAATGGCCTCGCCGGTGATCACGCCGCCCGCGGCGAGCCCGTCCAGGCCGTCGTCGGCGCTGGCACTCAGCGAGAGGGCCCGCGCGCGGTGCTCCTCGGTCGGGTCGGGCGCCCACTGCCCGCAGAGATAGTCGGTGGCGAGGGCGCCGGCCAGGCGCTGCAGCTCAGTCATGACAGTGATCCTCCCGGCGAACCGGAAGACGGAACAAGGGGGTAGAGGGAAGGACGCCCCTGGGGGCAGGCCGCCGTACTATCGAACGTTTTTCGGTCACATGTCTATCGCGTGGCTGAATCCGGTGCCATTCTGATCGCCCGCGGGCAGCGTGATCTTCCGTCTCCCCCAGGCGAGGGCACCCCCGCGGTCGGCCCCGCCTGCGGGCAGCCCCCTCCGGGCCGGGCCGCGTCGCACCTCCCGGCTCCCCACGGGAGGCCCGACGCGCGCCCCGGGAATGTGGTTGCGGTGGGGCAGTGCGCACGGCCGGTTCAGCGTGTGCGGGGCGGTGTCATCCGGGCGTGGAGCAGAGTGGCGCGCGTGAGTTCGGCGCCCTTCTTGTGTTCCTCGTTGAACAGGGCGGTCAGCCCCTTGGGGGCCTTATAGTGCTCGCGCAGGTTGACGGTGGCGCCGAGGTCGTCCAGGAGCTGGTCGACGACGGCGGCGGCCTCGCTGGGCCGGTCGCCCCAGCCGTCGCCCCACCACAGGTGCTCGGTCGGTGTGCACGGCGCGGGGTGGACATGGCCGTCGCTGGTGGTGACCCACACGGTGTGGTGCAGGATGACCGAGGCGAGTTCCGCGCCGCCGGCCGGGAGGGACAGCGGCGCGTAGAAACGCCACATCTGTTTGCCGTCGCCGCTGGGCGTGCGCAGGACGGGCATGTCAGTGAGCGGGTCGATGAAAAACGCCTCCGCCCTGTCGTCCTGGGCGAGAACGGCGTGGGCGGCGGTCGGGTCGCATATCGCCAGCCGGTGGGTCCACCGGTCGCTGATGGTGCCCGGCCGGACGGGGATCTCGGTGACAGCTCCGAAGGGCAGAAGGTCCGGGTCGCGGCCGACGGCGACCTCGAGCGCGGCGACAGCGTCGGGGTGGGTGTGCAGGGCGAGTTTGTGCCAGCCTGTCTTGAGGGTCTGGCGCTCTCCGTCACACGGCAGCGGGTGGTGGCTGGTGTCGGGCACAGCGCCGGCGACGACCTGGTTCGGCATCTCGCCGTAGCCGTCTTTGCAGAAGATCTCGATCTCGTGGCTCGTGTTGTCGATCCGGTTGTTGCGGATGCTGTTGGCCATGTCCGTCACGGCCGCCCTCGAGGTGACGTCGAAAATCTGGTTGGCCCCGGCCCGGCGCAGGATCTTCTCGCTGCCGTTGGCCGGGACCTCGACCACGGCCGCCTGGGCGCCCGGCTCCCACTGACGGATCACACTGGGCAGGCGCAGCAGGTCGGGCCACCAGGGCAGTACCTGGCCGACGAGGGCCGCGACGTCGCCCCAGCTGGCCTCGTACTCGATGCCGGGGTGCGCGGTGTCGGCCGCCACCAGCGCCGGTCCCCAGATACCGACGTCCCCGTACAGAGCGCAGACGGTGACCACGCTGTCCTTGTTGCCGCTGCTGGCGATGGCGGAGGCGACGTCGGTGGCGGCTTTGGAATCGTCGCAGTGCACGATGCGGATCACACCGATGTCGGTGCGCCAGTCCAGCGCGGGGCCGCGCAGGGTGTCCCGGTAGCCGAGCCAACTGCCCGGGGCTGGCCCCTCAGGCAGCGGGCGCAGCAGCACGGCGCCGCGGTGGGCGAACTCTGCGGTCCCAGCCGCCCAGGAGTAGACCGCGGTGCCGGCCCACACCTCCTCGGGCTCCTGCCTGTTGAACGGGCTGTACGGCTTCTCCGTCGGCGCCGGGAACTTGTCGTACTTCCGCACCAGCCGCCACATTCCGAACGCGTTCACGCCCAGCAACTGCTGCACTTCCACCCTGGTCAGATAGCTGCTGCTCACGCCCATACCGCTGCTCCTCACCGTCCCGCAACGGGGCCGATGCGGCCCCCCGGGGCAGATCCTGGGACGGCCGGACGGGCAGCGTGGCGGATCCGGCAGGACCTGCCCGGTTCCTCACCCCGCATTGGCCGAGATGCGCCCCTGTGAGGCACGGATCATGCGGCAGCGCTGGCCTCCATGATGTGCTCCCCTTGTCCGGCAGTCCGGACGGCTCAGCCGCGCTTCCGCGCGCCGACGAACTCCTGCTGGAACCGCTTGCGGGTCAGGTCCTCGAGGACCAGCTCCTGGTCGTCGTCGACGTTCGCGCACTCCGGATCCGCGGCCCGTGGCAACAGGAGCCGAGCAGCACGGCGCCGCCGGCGAACGCGCCATGACGCAGGTCCGCCTCGCCCTCGCCGTCTTCTTTGCCGACCCGGACCGCGCCGACGACGAGCTCGTCCGGGCCCACCAGTCTTGATGGCCTCGACGAGTGCTCCAACACCCTCCGCGCCCAGGTCGTCGCCCTGATCAAGGGCGCCAGAGGCGACGGCGTCACCGACCGCGCCCAGAACCGGCACGCCAGCATGGAGGCTGCAAGGCTTCCCTTCCGCTACGCCATCCGCAGCGACGCCCAGGACCTGGCCGCCACCCGGTGGATCAACGGCGAGCAGGCTGTTCGTGACCGCTGGCACCGCCTCGTCCGTGATCGCCGGAGTCACCTTAGCCGGTAGCTCCCCAAGGCTCTGCCTGCGTGGGAGGAGTCACGTCTGGATAACGCGGCCGTTCTTGCCGCGACGGCGGTCGTGCAGCTTGTCCAGGACGTCGGCGAGGACGGACATGGTCTCGGGTTCGGCATGCGCGATCTGGTCTGTGACGGCGAGAGCCTGCAATGTGGGGGCCAACTGGTTCAGCAGCGTGAGTGCGTCGGGTAGCGAGGCGGCATAGACGGTCTGCGTCTGCCCTGCCCCCTCCAGATCGAACAGGAACGAGGGCTCCTCGGGACGCGCCCACACCGTCAGCACCAGCGGGACCATGTACACCTCACCCGCCCCGGTCCATACGGTGTACCCGGCGGCCTTGATTGCTTCGCTGTAGTCTCGGTATTCGTCTTCTTGCTCCATGACTGGGTCCTGAGTAAGGCTCCACTGGCCCGCCTTGAGAACCCACGCCTGACGAAGCCGGTCGGCCTTGTGTGCTGGGATGTCGCTCACCTACGCCCCCTCTGATGGTTCGTGTCCCTCAGTTCTAGCGGCATGTCCCCAGGGAGTACTGGACAACGGCTGATCTCATGCACCAGGGACGGCCGGGTCAACGGCCCTGATACGCGCGGCGGCCCCCAGCCAAGGCATCTGGTTGGGGGCCGCGCGCTGCAGAGCGACGCTGGAGACTGTTCAGTGTTCCGATCGATCTTCTTGTCAAGAGCTTCGGCCTTCTGTTCCAGGTTCCCGATCTGGAGACGTACCGCAGTGAGGTCGGACTTGATGATCCCGAACTCGCTCCTCTCAGTCGCCCCAGGGGCTGCCGGAGATATCCGCTTAGCTGCTCCTTGCGGCCGGAGGCCAGCCATACACCGAAATCATCCGGATCAGAGTCGGCGAGGCACCAACGGTCAGCAGGACCGACGCCTGCATCAGAGAGGCGAAGGGTGACACCGCCCCGCTGGCGGCCTGGTCGATCCGCTCCATTGAGGTCACGGCGATCAGCGCACCGTGCGCTGCGTAATGCCATAGACGGGCATGCGAAACCCCACTGAGTACCAGGTCAGCCCGCCCCTGCACCGGGGCACGGAAGCACAGCCGGAGCTTGACCAACGGGTTCGGCCCGCCGAGCGCAGCCCAGCTCGCGTGGACCTGCAGGTGTTGCGCCAGCTTGATCCCTCCGACCTCATCGAGCAGCGCGAGCACCTCCCTGGCCACGGGAGCGGCACCAAACGTCCTGCTGTCTTCGTGGACAAACACAGCGAACAATGGATCAAGAGATCGTCCGTGAGTCCCGGCTTCCGGGACAGCGACGCCGGCCCGGGCCGCGGGTACAGCGCCGGCGAGAAAGTCCTGTCGCTGCCGCTCTTCGTCACCCGGCTCGAAGAATCTCACTCCGCGCACCGCCATGTTCCGCCTCCGTGCACCGTCCCTACCCCGCAGCCAGGACCATGACGGGTGTACCACCGGCTCGTTGCCCGCAGTGGGTGCACAGCAGGGGTGCGCACGATTCGCTGCGCACCCCTGAGCGCATACCCGCCCATGGGAAGATTCCAGTCACACCCTTATCGCGTGGCTGAATCCAGTGCCACGCGTTGACCTGGCAGTACTAGGGGTTGGCGAGCGCACCCAGACCGCGAGGGATCCGGTTTCCGCTGATCCGTCGTTGGGCGATGCGGTGGAAGAGGCGTTCCCGCTGGGATTCGAGCAGTGCTGCTTGTTCGGCCAGGGCCTCGCGGTAGGAGCTGATGACCTCACACAAGCTGGCTGAGCTGAGGGCGGGGGGGACCGGACCCTCCCGTAAACCGCTCTTGCCGGGCACCTGGGGGGCAACTGAAGAGTGGTTGTACGGCCGGTTCGTCGAGCCGGGCTCAGGGGGCGCGGTGGGGGTGG
>NZ_JBPQTW010000207.1:0-12296 GCF_051386535.1 Streptomyces sp. URMC 127 | reverse complement strand
CCGTCGGCACGGGCAAGGGCGGCGTCGGCAAGAGCACCGTCGCCGCGCACCTCGCCGGAGAATCTGCAGCCGCCGGACACCGCACCCTCCTCATCTGCGTGACCGGGCAGGACGACGACGACCTCGGCATCAAGCGCTACGGTCGCGGAGTCCACCCACAGGGCCCCTCCGCCATAGATGGTGAGGGCCTGTACCGCGCCATCCACGACCGCACCCCGCTCCAGCCGATCCGCGAAGTCCGCCCGAACCTCGACGTGCTCCCTGGCGGGCCTAAGGTCGCCGAGATTGCGAACCTCCTCATGCTGCGCCTGATGCAGGAGGGCCCCTCCGTCGTCCTGAGCCTGGCCCGGTCGCTCGCGCCGATCGCCCCCCTGTACGACCGGATTGTCTTCGACAGCGCTCCGGAGAACGACGCCCTCGAACAGCTCGTACTCGCTAGTTCCAAGTCTCTGATCGTGCCGACCCGCTCCGACGAATCCTCGATCAAGGGCATGGAGCGCATTTCCAAAAACTTCAAGGTCGTCAAGCAGCAGGCGAACCCACACCTCCAGATCGCCGGCGCCTTCCTGTACGGCTCCAACCGCTCCGCCACTCTCATGCACAACGCGGTCCGCAACGACATCCGCGCCACCCTGGGCGAGGGCACCCCGATCCTGGACACCATCGTCGGTTACCGGGAGGTGCCGGCACGCAACGCCCGGAAGAAGGGCCTGCTGTTCGGGGAATACGCCGAGTTGCTTCCCACCTCCGCAACCCCGCGTGACGTGAAGGCAGGCCGGGCGACCGAAGCCGACGTCGTTCCTGAGACGATCATCCCGCTCGCCAAGGAAATGCGCGAGCTGACCACCGAGATTTTCCAGCACCACAGGAGGGTGGCCTGATGGGCCTGTTCGACGTCGATACCCAAGCGCAGCAGCCGCAAGGAGCAGCCGGAGGTCTCTTCGGGAGCGGCCTGCCCGCCATGGCCGCCGCGGCAAGTGTCGTCGTCCAGCCGCTGCCCGGCACGACACTCGCCTCCATCCCAGCGCCGTACCAGCCTCGCGGAGAGGACGAGCTCTCCGACCAGGAGCGCCAGGACCTCGAAGCCTGCAAGGCTGGTGTGGACAACCTCCGCAACGCCTTCTGGGTCGCGGGGAAGTCCCTCGAGACTATGAGCACGGCGAACCTGCACCGGGAAGAGAACCCCAACTTCGCCGAATGGGTCTGGGAGACCTGGGAGATCTCCGAGTCGCAGGTGTACCGGCTGATGGACGAATGGCGCGTCGGCGAAGCCCTCGCCAACCTCGGGCACAAGCCACTCGAGTCACACGTCCGTGAGATGACCGAGCTGCGCCGTCAGACGAACGACAAGGTTGCGATCACGGTCTACGACACCATCGCCCGCTGCGTACCCCGCGTCACGGGCGAAGTCGTCAAAAAGGTGGTCGGCGAGCTCGGCTTCCTCCCGAAGGACGTGGACGCCGCCGAAGTCGGTCGCCGCGTCCGCGGGCTCCTGACTGCACCGCAAGAGCAGGCCAAGGACACCAGCAAGGCCGACGCTATCCCCAACATCAGCTCCCTGGGAAAGGACTCCCCAAATGGGGAGTCGGGCCGACAGGCCAGTAATACCAAGGCCGGTGCCAACGCCGAAGCTCTCGCCGCGAAGGACATCGCGCGCCTGGAAGCGACCCTCGCCACCCTCCGGGAGGCAGCGAAGTTGATCAACAAGTCCGCCGCCCGCCGCGCGATCGAAGCGCAGCCCGACCTCGCCGTCCCGCTCATCCAGGCGATCGGGGCGACCCTCCAGCAGATCGACAGGGCTGTCGCGCTCCGTCTCCCGAAGCAGCAGTAATCGGAAATACGCGACAAAGGGCCGGGCCCCTCAAGTTCTGAGGGGCCCGGCCCTTTGTCGGGCCATCGCTGTCGGCGCGCGATCTCTGGCGCACTTGAAGGGCTCGTGCCCCTACCGTCCATCTGCAGGCGCGCCTGGGACGTCGAGGTTGCCGGGCAGCCGACGGCGAGAGCCCTGTGAGTCGATGGCGTGCCGGACGGCGTCGGCGTCCAGGCGGTGGTCGCTGGTGGTGTGGCCGGCGCTGCAGGTGTACGTCGCGCGATCGTCCGTGACAGTGAGCGTCCCACCTGTGCGGGCCTGGCACTGGCCGCACTCCAGCGGAATCCGGCTCAGCCCGTCGTCCCACACGAGCCTGATCATCCCCTGGACGGTCACTTGCTGTTGGGACGGGCGGATCCGGTATCCCTGCCTGTCCTCGGCGAGCGCGGTCACGAGCTCCTGGAAGCATGCGACGGCAGCATGCCCCTTGCCTGCTGCCAGTCCCGCATCGCGGAGCACGGCCTCGGCGGGTGCGAGAGCACCGAGCAGTCGTCCCTTGACCAGATACTCCTTGTCGACGAGCTGCTGGTAGACCTGCACATGCCGGGCAGTGATCGTCGAAGCCCGCCAGAGCTCCTCGATGACTGTCTGCTCGTGCGGGGTAGGCCACCAGATCCCCGCTACATAGTCGTCCAGCAGATCGGTGGCGGCCCGGTGCAAGGCCTCGACGGCGCTAGTGCTCATCTCAGAAACCCTCGTCATCCCATACCGAGCCGGCTGCCCGACGCCGAGCCGCTTCCTGTAGTGCTGGGCGTCGATCGGCGATCGTGACCGTAGTGACCGGGCTGGCGTCGTTGAGGTGATGCTGCACGACGTCGAGCGCTGTGTGCTGCACGACGTCGAAGGCCGGTCCTCCGTAGGCGTACACCAGGAGGGTACGTTCCTCGGCACCACTGTCCGCCGGCGCCGGACACCTCTCCAGAGCCCGGATCGCATGATCACGCAGCACGTTGATCAGCGCGCCCAAGGGTGCGTCGATAACCCCCGGGCCGTCTGCTCCCTCGTTACTTGCCCACTGGTAGATCGCGGCACCGAGCAGTACCACCGTCTGATGACGCAGCGGCTGCTCGCCAATGCCGGGATTGCTGTCGGCATGCCACAGCGCCAGCTGATCCGCGGCGCTGACGGCGTACTCCCACGTCGTCTGGGGCGCCCGCCCCGTCTCCCCATGCATGCCCTCACTCTTTCGCACGCGTCGGTCATGTGCGAGAGGTGCCCCGCAGAGACTCGGGCCGCCCCGGGCCTTCCTCCGCATGGGCATTGGCGGTGTCCCAGCCGCTAGTGGCTCTGATCGAGGCGGTAGAAGGCCTTACCATCGTGAGGTCGTGCGCCGAGGGCTGCGTAGAAGGCCTGGGCGGCGCCGTTGTCGCGGTCGGCAGTCCACTCCACCCGCGTGCACGCAGAGTTTGTTGCCTCGTGGCGGATCTGGTCCATGAGGGCCGTGGCGACACCCCGCCGCCGAGCACCCTCACGTACGAAGAGCTCCTTGAGATACAGCGAGGCATCAGCACCGGCGGCCGGCCAGAGGAAGCTGTACGAGGCCATGCCCAGCACCTGGCCGCCGCCGTCACGGGCCAGAAGGACGGTGGCGACGGGACGAGTCCCGAAGAGGCGGGCCCGGACCTCGTCCGCATTGATCGCAGGGTTCTTGCCGCCGTAGTAGGCCTCGATCTCACCGATCAGCTGCGCGATGACGTCCGCGTCCTGCTCGACGGCCTGCTCGATGCGCATCGTGTCGCTCACGCTTCCCCTCCTGGCAGCGCCAGCATCTCGTGGAGCTCCCGCACCTCCGGCAGCTTCTGCCGCGTCGCAGGCACGGTAGCCGCCAGGGCCCTGGCCCGGTAGAGGATCAGGGCGCTGCGGTGCTCCGTGGGCAGGGCGGAGAGGACGGTGACAGCGTGCGCGGCCGCGGCCGCGGTGTCCCCGTCGGTGGCCAGGCACACGGCCTGGTCGAGCTGGACGAGCGCCCGATCGGTGTACTCGGTGGGCGGGTAGAGCTCCAGGGCCCGCTTGTGCTCCTCACCCGCGCGCCGGACGTCGCGCAGATGGGTCCAGGCGTTTCCGGCGTGGAAGTGCAGCTGGCTCGCGGAGTATCCGTAGGCGGAAGCGGCCCGCTCGGCGGGGTCGAGACGGTCGAGCGCGGCTTGCGCCGCGGCCAGGGCGGCGGCGGTTTCGTCCGGTTGTTGGAGCGCGGCGTGGGCACGGGCTTGGAGGGAGGCGGCCAGAGCCGGCCCTGCACAAGGAATGCCACTGGCCAGATGCCGAGCGTGGTTCGCCAGGTCCACGGCTCCGTGCAGGTCGCCGCCGTAATACAGCTGATAGGCCTCCTGCGCGTAGATCCACGACAAGATGGCCCGCCCGTCAGCGTCCGACGCGTCGGCCCGGTCGGCAGCAGCGGTAGCGAACCGCCGGCCGGTGCGCCACCAGTGGCGGGCAGCTGGCTCGCCCGCCTTGAGCAGGGTGAGCGCTATGAGCCCGCAGAACCGGGCCCCCACCACCGAAAGCCGGCGCCGGACGTCTGGGGCGTGGCAGTAGCCGAGGTGGCGCTGCAAGACAGCGAAGTCGTCGACGAGATCGAGCAGTAGTTCCTCCTCCGGCCGGTATCGAGTGGCCCGGCCGTGGCGGTCGACGGTGTACTCCCAGTCCGCGATGCCCGCCTCCGACATCACACCTGTCGCCAAGTGCTTGTCGAGCCCCTTGTGCAGCGCCGCGGCCCGTTCGACGGCGCTGGCACCGGCAGGCGTGGTCGCCAGGTCAACCAGGGTTCCCCCGGCACCCAAGGCACGGTCCAGTGCGGTGGCGACAGCCAGTGAAGGCCGGCGACGCCCGGACTCGAGATCCCCGACGTGCCCCTTGCCGACGGCCGCCAGCCGGGCAACAGCCCGCTGCGACAGATCGCCGCGGCAGCGGCGCAGCGCCTGAGCGAAGGTCTCATCCATGACAGATCCCGTGTCCGCTGGCTGCCCGCACGACTGCGGGCAGCAGCGGGCGGCCAACTCCTGGTTCCCAACGTGGCGTTGCCTCCACGCTACTCCCCGTAAGTCGCCGTACTCAGAGCCCGCACGGCAGAAAGGCGCCCCACCATGCCCCCGGGACCCCACACCAACGCCCGAAAGCAGTACCCAGCCCATCCCGATGACGGAGGTGAGACTGTCCCCCTCGATGCGAGCGGTATCCAGCACCCCATCAAGACGGCCGATCGCCGCATCTGTGTGAGCGGTCCCGACGGACCGGTCACGGTGAACGTCGAAGCGATCAAGCAGAGGATCGCCGCCGGCATCCGCCCGGTAGTCGATGGCGGCACGATCGACCCGGCCGAGATCACCAAGGTCACCGCGGGCTTGGTCGGTGACGCCGAGGTGCTGTTGCCGGTGGCCGAGGCCAGATACAAGGACCGGGGCGGGCCGGTCACGGTGGGCCTCGATTCCTTGCGCCGCCGGCTCGCTTACCACCGCCCGGACCCGCGCCTCTACCCGCTGAATGCGGCGCTCTGCGCGGCGGACCTCGCCCGGAGCTGCCGGACGCTCCTGAATCTGGTCACCGAACCGGTCGACCCGCACTTGGTGGTGCTGACGACATGGTGAACCACGGCGGCATCATCGACCACCCGTTACGGGACGCCCTGATCCTCTTGGCGATCGGCCTCGCTGGGCCGGCCGCCGTGCTCCACGATCAGGCCGGCCGCCTCCTGGACGACAGCGGTGTCGATCCGGCGCCGGTGGCCATGCCGGATTCCACGGCGGCTGACTGACCGCCTGGCCCTCCCCTCCTCGTCCGTGAAGGGGTATGAATGTCTGTGATGCCTGAACCTCCTTTGACCGGCGAGCGGCTGGGGCCGCTGATCCGCACGCTGCGCCTGCGCGCGGGATGGTCGGAGGACGACCTTGCCCGTGCCCTGGTCGCCGACTCCGGCCGGGCCACGATCACCCGTACTGAGGTGTGGCGGTGGGAGGTGGAGTACGAGGGGCGCACGGCCGGGCCTTTCTGGCTCCCGCACATCGCCCACGTCCTGAACGTGCCGACCGGTCGCCTCCAGGCCGCGCGGGCGGCGTCGAAGGCGGCCCGCAGGATTGGCCACATCGCCACCGCGACCCCTGCCGAGGTCCTGGCTTCCCTCCTCCCACCCGGCGAAGATCTCGCCTCGTGCGGCACACACTCCGGGCGCCGGATCGGTATGGACGACGCGGAAGCGCTCCTGCGGCGTGTGCATGGCCTGCGCTTGGCCGACGACGTCTTGGCCGGGGGCGACCTGGTCGAGACGTGCGTGCGCGAGCTGCGCAAGACGGTGAACCTGTTCAACCAGACCTCCCACACCGAACCGGTCGGGCGGCGCCTGCTGGTCGCTGTCGCCGAGATGGCGCAGCTCGCGGGCTGGGTGGCCACGGACACCGGCGGCCGCGTCGATGCCGAACCGCTCTTCCGTCTCGGCGCGTCGGCTGCCCGCCAGGCCGGGGACGGAGCTCTGACCGCCCATCTGCTCGGCTCCTGGGGCTACTGGGCGGCGAACAGCGGCGACGCCCGCCGGGGCCTGGAGCTCGTACGCGCCGCCGAGGCCGCCGCCGGGACCGGTGTCCCGCTGGTGGCGCGGTCACTGACGTCGGCGCGGTTGGCGTGGACGAGCGCGCTGGCCGGGGACGACCGGGCGGCGCTGCGGGCGATGGGGGAGGCGATGCAGCAGATCACCGACGCCGACCCGCGCGAGGCCGACGACCGGCTGTGGTTGTACTGGGTCGACGCCCCGGAGCAGGAGGTGATGGAGGCCCGGGTCGCCACCCAGCTCCACCGCCCGCTGCGGGCCGTCCCGCTGCTGCACGGCGTGCTGGCCAGCTACGACCCGACCCACGTCCGCGAGTACGCCCTCTACCTGTCCTGGCTGGTTACCGCGCTCTTGGACGCCAACGAGACGGAAGAAGCCGCCGCCCAGGCGCACCGCATGTTCGAGATGGTGACCTCGGTCCCGTCAACGCGTGCGGCCGAACGCGGCGACGTCGTTCTGGCTGCCCTGCGCACTCACCGCCGTGTGCCGGAAGTCGCCGAAGTCCTCGCCACTTGGGACGCCCCGCTCGCCTGAAGGCCGCGGCGTTTGGCAGACGGCTTGGCACACGCCCCGGCACTGCCCCCGTCCGCCTGATGCCGGTTCACTCGGTACCAAGCCCGGGGCGGCCGCGCTGACCTGCGGGGATCTTGTCCTAGCTTCTCCGGCTGATGAACGGTCTCCCTTCCTTGGCCGCTGGCCGCGCTGCCGTGCACGCGTCGGCGGGACGCAAGCTCTCCGCACCGCAGCGGACACCCCTCGGGCCGCACCCTCAACCAGGTCCCTCACCGGGCCGCTACAGGACACACGGAGGACGACGGGAATGTCGACTGACAAACAGGAACGTACGGGCGTGTGGCTGGTCGGAGCGCGCGGATCGGTGGCGACCACCACGGTGGTGGGCGCTCTCGCCATCGGGGCGGGACTGGCCGATGCCGCGGGCATGGTGACCGCGCTGGAGCCGTTCGCGGCCGCTGGCCTTCCCGAGACCGGTGGGCTGGTGTTCGGCGGTCACGACATCGCGGAGGTGTCGTGGGGGGAGAAGGCGGAGGCGCTGGCGGAGGCCGGGGTCCTGCCGGGCCGGCTGGTTCAGGCGGTGGCCGGCGACCTCAAGGACGCGGAGGGGGACCTGCGTCCCGCCCCGGCGAGCGGTCACTCGGGCCGGGACGCCGAGCGTATCGCCGCGGATCTGGCGGCCTTCGCCGAGCGCCACGGTCTCGACCGCACGGTCGTCGTCCACGTGGCCTCCACTGAGCCGGCCGCCGCTCCCGATCCGGCCCACCAGGACGCCGACGCGCTCGCGGCCCGTCTGGCCGCGGGGGAGCCGGTGCTGCCGCCGAGCTCGCTGTACGCGTGGGCGGCCATGGCGGCGGGCTGCTCCTACGTGGACTTCACCCCTTCCACTGGGGCGCGGTTGCCGGCGCTGGCGCAGCTGGCTGAGCGGCAGCAGGTGCCGTTCGCGGGCCGGGACGGCAAGACGGGGGAGACCCTGGTCAAGAGCGTGCTGGCCCCGATGTTCGCCTTCCGGAACCTGAAGGTGGGGTCCTGGTCGTCGGTGAACCTGCTCGGCGGCGGGGACGGCGCCACTCTGGCCGAGCCGGGCGCGAACGCTGCCAAGACCGCCAGCAAGACCGAAGTGCTGCGCTCCATCTTGGGCTACCTGCCCGAAGGACAGGTCCGCATCGACGAGGTGACCGACCTGGGGGATGCGAAGACCGCCTGGGACCTGGTGACGTTCACCGGCTTCCTCGGCGCCCGGATGCGGGTGGACTTCACCTGGTCGGGCATCGACTCCGCGCTCGCCGCCCCGCTGGTCCTCGACCTGGCCCGCCTGACCGCCCGCGCCCACCAGGCCAGCCGCGTCGGCGCGCTCAAGGAGCTCGCCTTCTTCTTCAAGGACCCGCACGGCGGCCCGGCGCACGACCTGCCCTCCCAGTGGCAGCGGCTGTGCGCCTTCGCCACCGAACTCGCCCCCGCCGCGTGATCGAAGGAGCCGACGTGATGGACCGCGCCAACCTCACCTACGTGCCCGCCTCCGCCCGGCTGGCGGACGAGCCGTTCGAGATCGTCGAGCGCAAGGGACACGGCCACCCCGACACCCTCGCCGACGCGCTCGGCGAACACCTCTCGCACATCTACTCCGCCTACACCCGCGAGCACTTCGGCGCCGTGCTGCACCACCAGTTCGACAAGACCGGCATCCTCGGCGGTCGCGTCCAGGTCAGCTTCGGTGGCGGACAGATGCTCGCCCCCGTCCGCGTCCTGCTCTCCGGCCGCGCCTCCAGCTCCTTCGCCGGCGAGCCGATCCCCGTCCGCGAGATGCTCACCGACGCCACCCGCGCCTTCGTCGCCCACCGCTTTCCCATGCTCGACCCCACGCGAGACCTGCGGCTGCTGTACGAGGTCAGCCAGGGCGACAGCCCCGGCGGCATCGGCACGAAGGACGCCTCGGCGAACGTGCGCAGCCGCTGGTTCGCCCCCCGGGGCCTGGAGGACCTGCCCGAGCTGACGAAGCTGGCCTGCAACGACACCTCCTCCGGCTGCGCGTTCTCCCCGCCCACCCCGACTGAGCAGCTCGTCCTGGACGTTGAAGACGTCCTCGCCGGACCCGACCGGCCGGCGTGGCTGGGCAGCGACATCAAGATCATGGCCCACCGGCACGGCACCCGGGTGGACCTGACCTGCGCCGTACCGCAGATCGCCGCCCACGTCCCCGACCTGGACACCTACGTGGCCCACCGAGAAGCCGCCCGCGCCGCCCTGGAGCAGCACGCCGCCGAGCACTACCCCGGCCTCGAGGTACGGATCTGGCTCAACACGCGCGACGACGAGCAGCGCCCGGAGCTGTACCTGACCCACACCGGCTCCTCGATCGAGACCGGCGACGAGGGACTGGTCGGGCGCGGCAACCGGTACGGCGGCCTGATCTCGGCGATGCGCCCGTTCACCATGGAGGGGATCTCCGGAAAGAACCCCGTCTACCACACCGGCAAGGTCTACTGCGTCGGCGCCGACCTGATCGCCCGCAGCATCCATGACCGGCTCGGGCACGGCGCCGAGGTCCTGCTGGTGGGGCAGAGCGGACGGGAGCTGACCGACCCGTGGGCCACGGTGGTCCGCGTCGAGCCCGGCGCGGACGGCAGCCCGGCCCCCGGCGTGGATGCGGTGGCGCCGCTGGTCGACACGGCGCTGGCCACGCTGCCGGACACCGTCGACGACATCCTCGCCGGCGCCTACCGGATGCACTGAGGCGCGGCGCCATGACCGGGGAACCGGCCCGGACGAGGGCGGTATTCACCGCGGCGGTGGACCAAGCGACGGCCGGGTACCGGCTGCCGCTGGCCGAGCTGGTCCCGGCCGCGGCGCGGGCCGGTTTCCCGGTGCTGGAAATGCCTGCCTTCGCCCTCGCTACCTACCGCCAGGAGCACGGGCACCACGGGCTCGTCCGCTTCCTTGACCGGCACCAGGTCCGCATCGGCCAGGTCTCCTGCGGTACGGGAATCCCTGCGGACCTGACCGTCCCGGCCGCACGGTGGCCGCAGGCGACGGCGCGGTGGCGGGAGACGTGCCGTCTGGCGGCGTCCGTCGGCAGCGGGCGTGTGTCGGTGTTCGTTCCGCGCGCGGCTGCGGATGCCGGACGGGTCGCCGACCGGCTCGGCCAGCTCGCCGCGCTGGCCGCCGACTACGAGCTCGAGGTGAGCATCGAGATGCACGCCCCTGCTCTCCTGCCGCAGGGAGCGCACCTTGTGCGGCGAGCAGCGGCCCCGAACATCGGGCTGCTGGTCGATGTCGCCGCGCTCGCGCTCGCCGGACTCGACCCCGCCCGGTACATCGCAGCCCAGCCGGAAGGCGCGGTGGGGTGGGTGCACCTCGCGGACCTGCCCCACCTGCCAGCCCCCGGGAAGGGGCGGCCGCCTCGGGTGCTGCCCGGGGCGGGATGCCTCGCCCTGGCCCAGGCCCTCACCGCACTCCGTGACGTCGGCTACGCCGGGCCCGTGGCGGTGGAGGTCCCGCGCGACGAGCCGTACGCCCAGGACACGGCGGCTCACCTGACGCGGGCGGCAACGGCGCTGACCGGCGGAGCGCTTGCTTCCTTCTTCACCCCCGGAGGTGTCCGTTGAGCACGGACCTTGCCCTGGAGATCACACTGGCCCGCGAGGCGTTCGCCGTGCCCGCCCGTGGCGCCATGCTGTTGGGGGGCGGTGCGACGGCGAACCGTATCGTCGCCCTGACCGATGCAGCGGGGCAGGCCCGCTGGGTGCTGCGCTGCCCGCTGCGTGACCCGCGCCCGGCGCGGTTGGACTTCCTGCTCGGCTTCCACCGCCTCGCCCAGGCCGGTGGACTGCCCGTGGCCGTACCGCACCCCACTTTCGACGGGCGCGGATGGGCCGAGGACCCCTCGGGCAGGCCGTGGGTGCTGCTGGAGTACCTGCCAGGCCGCCCGCTGGCCATGGTCACGGCCCCGCTCGCCGAGCAGGCCGCTCACCAACTGGCAGCCCTGCACCGCCTCCCCGCCGAGAGGGCTCTACCGGTCGTGGAGGTGGCACCAGACAGCCCGTGGGACGCGTGGCTGACCGCGCCGGACGACACCTGGCAGGCCACCGCCGAGATCGCCGATGGCTATCACGATCTGCTGGCCGGCTACCGCCGCTACGTGGGCCTGCTGCACCAGCACGGAGGCGCGCTGCGGTCGCTGGAGGCCAAGCAGTGGGGACACGGGGACTTCCACGGCCACAACCTGCTCCACCAGGACGGGCGCATCACGGGCGTGCTCGACCTCGACGGCGTCGGACGGCGCCCCCGCGTCACGGACGTGGCGTTGGCCGTGCTGATGCTCGCCCGCACCGGAGGCGGCGACTACCGTCTCCAACCCGACCTGACCCGCCCCCTCCTGACCGGCTACCAGCAGCACTCCGCCACGCCGCTCACCCCGACGGAACGGGCATTGCTGTGGCCGGCGATGGTGCTCTCCCAGCTCCCCGACCCGCACCACCTGACCGCACTCCGCCGCGTCGGCCGCCCCCTGGCCCCGGCGCTGGCCCGCCCCCTGGCCGCGCTCGGCGCCCTGCACCACCAGCACGCCGCCCTGGCGCCCCTGCTCACCGCCGGGAGGACACGATGACGTCGACCCACCTGGTGCACTGCGGCACTGCCCGCCTCGCCGTCCACGGCTCCGACGCCGACGTGAAGGACCTGCTGGACGCCTGCCAGCCCTGGTTCACCGCCACGCCCTGCCCGCGCCGCCCACCACCCGGCGCCTGGACGGTCCACCTAGATGCGGCCCCTCGCGGTCACGCCGTGGCCTCCCGCACCGGAGCCATGGTTCACCTCGACCCCGGCCAACGCATGCTCCACATCGCCCCACCGTGCCCACCCGCTGGGAACCGTCCTCACATCCGGCTCCTGCGTGCGATGTTCCGGCGGCAGCTCGCCGCGCGCGGCGAGGTCTTCCTGCCCGCTGCCCTCGTCACCGTGCACGGCCGTGGCCTGGCCTTGCTCGGGCCCACGCACACCGGCAAGACCAGCACGCTCCTGTCTGTCCTGCACCACCACCGCAGCCACAGCCAGTTCGTCGCCAACGACGACTCCTCCCTGCACCTGTGCTTCGGGCAGGTCCTGGGCCGCGGCTACCCCCGGGCCGTCGAGGTCCGCCACCAGACCCTGCCCCAACTCGGCGGCGCCGCCGAGCCCCTGGCCGCCGCCGCCCAGCCCGACAGCCCCGACGACGCGCTGTGCCTGCACCCGCACGACGTCGCCGCCGCACTCGGCGCCGACGTGGCCGCCGCCACCACCCTCGTCGCGCTGATCGTGCTCGGCACCAGCAGCACCCCGCCGTCCGCCTCGCCACCCCCCAGGTGATCGCCATCAGCGACCATGGAGGAGCCCTCCAGC
>NZ_JBPQTW010000206.1:0-12392 GCF_051386535.1 Streptomyces sp. URMC 127 | reverse complement strand
CCACCGTCCGGTGCCACCACCACCAGGGCGTCGCCGACCCCGGCACCCTGCACGCCGAGGACGAAGCGCCGGGACGGGTCTTCGACGGCCTCGGCGTGGCGCAAGCGGCGACGAAGGCGGCGAACAGGGAGTGCTGGCCCATCACTTCGGGGTGCCACTGCACGCCGAGGACGAAGCGCCGGGACGGGTCTTCGACGGCCTCGGGCAGCCCGTCGGCGGCGCGGGCGGTGACGCGCAGGGTGCCGGGGTCGGCGACGCCCTGGTGGTGGTGGCACCGGACGGTGGCCTCCGGGCCGATGGCGGACGCGGCGAGGCTCCCTTCGGCGAGGCTCACCCGCTGGTCGCCGAAGACGCCGGACGCGGGCAGGTGCCGCCCGTGGCCGAGCACGTCGGGCAGGTGCTGATGGAGGCTGCCGCCGTAGGCGAGGGCGAGCAGTTGCAGGCCCCGGCAGACGCCGAGGACCGGCAGGTCGCGCTCCAGCGCGCCGCGCAGGAGCAGCAGTTCGCCGGCGTCGCGGTCCGTGCTCGGATCGTCGGTGCGCGGGTGGCGGGGCTGCCCGTAGCGGGCGGGGTCGATGTCGGCGCCCCCGGGCAGCAGCAGTCCGTCGAGCCGGTCGAGGACGCCGTCGTCCGTGTCGTCCGGGGGCAGCACCACGGCGCGGCCGCCGGCCTCGGTGACGCCCCGGACGTAGGACTGCTGGATCAGGGTCGCCTGGGTGTCCCAGATGTCCCAGCGGGCGCGGTCGCGGTAGGCGGCGATGCCGATGACGGGGCGGGTCACCACGCCTCCCCTCCGGCGCCGGCGCGGGCCAGGTCCGCGGGAGCGTGGGCCCTGGGCGACCGGACGGTGCGCAGCGCGGCGGCGCACAGCGCGACGGCGTCGCGGTGGAGCTGCGACTCCTCACCGACGGGGGCGCCGTAGGGGGTACGGTCGCGGAGCGCCGCGGTGCGCCGGGCCAGGGAGGCGGCCGGTGCGGTGTCCAGCACGGCGGCGGCGAACACGTCGGCCAGCTCGGTGAAGTCCTCGCCCCGCAGGCCCTGGTACGTGGCCTCGTTGAGGCCGATCCGCAGGCCCTGGCCGGTGAAGCCCGGCAGCCCGGCCATGAAGTTGACCCGCAGGCCCGCCGCGAACAGGCGGTCACTGGCGGTCCGGGCGGGGACGCCGTCCGCCTCGGTGTCGAGCCAGAGCTGGTGCCCGGCGGAGTAGCCCCGGTCGGCCGCGGCCACGGTCAGGCCCCGGTCGGTGAGCAGTCCGCCGAACCGGCGGGTGTTGGCCACGACGGCGCGGGCGTAGTCGGCGCCGCCGAAGTCACGGAACTCCAGCAGGGCGATGCCCAGGCTGATGGTCGCGGCGAAGTGGTGGTTGCTGATCAGGTAGTCCTGGGTCTCGCGGATGCGCCGCTCCACCTCGCGGTCGCGGGTGAGGAGCACGGCCTTCTGCGGCCCGGGGAAGGTCTTGTGGGTGGAACCGCCGAAGCTGTCGGCGCCCTGGTCGAGCGGGTTGGGCAGGACGCCGCCCAGCACGAGGCCGAGCCAGTGGCTGGCGTCGACGTGGACCAGCGTTCCGGGGCTCGCCGCGCGGACGGTCGCCACCAGGGCGGCCACGTCCACCGGGAAGAGGCAGTGCGACTGGTCGACGTAGACGAGCGAGGGCCGGACCCGGGCGAGCAGCTGCGCCGCGTGGTCCAGGTCCAGGGAGTGCGGGTCGTCACCGCGCAGAAATTCCACCTGCAGGCCGAGCCGTTCGGCCACGCTGGGCGTGGCGTAGTGGCCGCCCTGCTCCGGGCTGATCGTCACGACCGTCGAACCCGGTGCGCCGCCGAGCGTGCCCAGCAGCAGGGTCATGGCGTTGAGGCCGCTGAGCGGCCGGACGGAGACGTAGTCGGCGCGGCCCAGCTCCTCAAGGAGCGGGATGGTGAGGCCCGTTTCGAGGTCGCGCAGGTGCTGGGCGCCGCGGAAGTGCCAGCCGGCCGGGTTGTCGCTCTCGTTGAAGAAGTAGCGGTGATAGGCGTCGAGCATCATCGGCAGCTTGGCGATGCCGGACACGGCCGTCTCGGACGGCACCATGCTCAGGGTGCGGCCGGCGTGTTCCTCGTGCTCCGTCAGCAGGCGCAGGACGTCGGCGAGCGTGGACTGCGGGTGCGGCATGGAGGTTTCCCTTCCGTCGGTCGTCACGGGGTGGCCGCTCGTGCGTGCAGCAGGGCGCCGGCGACCATCGCCTGGCCGAGCGCGATACCGCCGTCGTTGGTGGGGACCTGGTGGTGCACGTACGGGGCGAAGCCCGCCCGGCGCAGCTCGACCAGGCAGTTGACCAGCAGGAACTCGTTGAGGAACACGCCACCGGAGAGCGCCACCGAAGTGGTGCCGAACCGGCGCCGCACGTCCTCGCACTGTTCGACGACCATGGCCACGACGGAGGAGTGGAAGCGGCGGCTGATCTCCTCAAGTGCCGTGCCGCGGGCCAGGTCGGCGGCGAGCTCCCGGATCACGGGCCGGAAGTCCACCTCCGCGGCGCCGTTCGCGGTGTCGTCGCCTCCGGTGCGGCCGAAGGCGTAGGGCCGGGCGAGGGTCAGGTCGCGGCCGAGCAGGCCCTCCAGCTCGATGGGCCCCTGGGCCTCGTACTCGGCGTGCGAGCAGATGCCCAGCAGGGCCGCCACGCCGTCGAAGAGGCGGCCCATGCTGGAGGCGACGGGGGCGTTGATGCCGCGCCGCACCATGGTGGTGAAGACGTGCCGGGCCTGTTCGTCCAGGACGTTCAGGGCCGGGAAGGCGGCGTGGGCGGCCGCGGGGTCGCCGAAGGCGTCCAGGGCGAGGGCGAAGCCGGTGCGGACGGGCTCGTGGACGGCCTTGTCGCCGCCGAGCAGGGGGATGGGCCGCAGGTGGGCGACGCGGTCCACGGAGGCGTAGCCGCCGTGCAGGAACTCGCCGCCCCAGATGGTGCCGTCCTCGCCGTAGCCGGCCCCGTCGAAGACGACCCCGAGGGTGCTGCCGTCGACGCGGTTCTCGGCCATGCACGACGCCATGTGGGCGTGGTGGTGCTGCACGGCGATCACCTCGGCGCCCTGCGCGCCCAGGGCCTCGGCGAGGACGTGGGAGCGGAAGGAGGGGTGCAGGTCGCAGGCGATGACGCGGGGCGCGAGCTCGTAGAGGTCCGCCAGGTGCTCGGCGGTCCTGCGGTGGGAGGCGAAGGTCTCGTCGTTCTTCAGGTCGCCGATGTGCTGGCTGACGAAGACTTCCCGGCCCGAGCTGAGCGCCACCGTGGTCTTCAGCTCCGCGCCGTAGGCGAGGATCTGCGGCAGCTCCCGGTCCACGGGAACGGGGTACGGGGCGTAGCCGCGGGCCCGCCGCACGAAGCTGACCAGCGGCTCGTCGAGCCCGGGGTGGACGGAGCGGCGCACTACGGAGTCGTCCACGCGGATGTGGATGTCCCGGTCGTGGTGCAGGACGAGGTCGGCGACCTCGAAGAGCTCGCCCAGCGCCTCCTCGTTGCGGTACGCGATGGGCCGACCGGAGACGTTTCCGCTGGTCATGACCAGGACGTCCAGCCCGGGGCGGTCGAGCAGCAGGTGGTGCAGCGGCGCGGAGGGGAGCATGACGCCGAGGTTGGGGTTGCGGGGCGCGATGACCTCGGGCAGGACGCCGGGCACCTTGCGCAGCAGCACGATGGGCCGGGCCGGGGAGGCGAGCAGCTCGCCGTCGCCGTCGTCGAGCTCGACGAAGCGCGCCGCCGAAGCCAGGTCCTCCACCATGAGGGCGAAGGGCTTGGAGTCGCGCCGCTTGCGCTTGCGGAGGAGGGCGACGGCCTCGGCGTTCCTCGCGTCGGCGACCAGGTGGAAGCCGCCGACGCTCTTGACGGCGACGATGTGCCCCTCCGCCAGGGCCGCGGTGGTGGCGGCCAGGGCTGCTTCCTCGTGGGCCAGCTCGCCCTCCGGCCCGGACAGGGTCAGCCGCGGGCCGCAGACGGGGCAGGCGTTGGGCTGGGCGTGGTAGCGCCGGTCGGCCGGGTCCTCGTACTCGCGGCGGCAGTCGTCGCACATCCGGAAGACCGCCATGGTGGTCTGCTCCCGGTCGTACGGCAGGTGCCGGATCAGCGAGTAACGGGGGCCGCAGTGGGTGCAGTTGGTGAACGGGTAGCGGTAGCGGCGGTCCGCGGGGTCGCGGACCTCGCGCAGGCACTCCTCGCAGACGTGGGAGTCCGGGGCCACGATGGTGCCGGCGCGCCCGTCATGAAGGCTTTCCTTGATCGTGAAGTCGTCGTACGCGTCCGCGGGCGCCGCCTCCCGAGCGACGACCCGCACCTCGTTGACGCGCGCCAGGGGCGGGGCCTGGGCGCTCAGCCCCGTGCGGAAGTCCTCCAGCACCCGGGGCGGTCCGCACACCAGGGTCTGCACGCCGTGGTTGTCGTTGAGGACCCAGCCGGTCAGCCGGAGGCTTCTGGCCAGGGTGTAGACGAAGGGACGGTAGCCCACTCCCTGCACGACGCCGTTGACCCGCACCAGCCACTGCTCGTGCGCCTCCGCTGCCGCGCCGGGGCCGTCCGCCGCGCCCTCGATGCCGGTGTTCTTCCGCACGGGACCGCTCCGCTCAGCAGAGTCGCGGAAGTTCCGCGCCCTGCAGCTCCTCGATGGTGGTGGTCTTGCCGCCGGCGTCCGTCATCTCCACGCCCTTGCCCGCGCGCTCGGTGACCTCGCCGATGACGACGGCGCCGCGGCCGTAGGGGTGGGCGTGCAGCGCGGCCAGGACCTCGCCGACCGCGTCGGGGGCGACGAACAGGGCCAGGCAGCCTTCGTTGGCCGCGTTGATGGGGTTGATGCCGAGCATGTCGGACGCCATGCGGGTGGCGAACTCGATCGGGAGGGCCTCCTCCTCGATGGTCAGCACGCGGCCGGCGGCGGAGGAGTACTCGTGGAGCACGGCCGACAGGCCGCCGCGGGTGACGTCGCGCATCGAGTGGACCGCGCCGCGCTCGATGGCGCCGCCGAGGCCGTCGATCATCCCGTTCAGCGGGGCGCAGTCGCTGAGGACGTTGGACTCGAAGCCCAGGCCCTCGCGGACCGACAGCAGGTGCACGGTGTGGTTGCCGATCGGACCGCTGAGGACGATCCGGTCGCCGGGACGCACGTCCGTCATGCGCAGCGGCTCGCGGTGGAAGACGCCCACGCCGGTGGTGTTGAGGAAGATCTGGTCGGCCTCGCCCTTGCCGACGACCTTGGTGTCACCGGCGACGATCTTGACGCCGGCCTCCTTCGCCGTGTCCCGGACGGATTCCAGGATCCGGTGCAGGGTGGCGATCGGAAGGCCGGCCTCCAGGATCATCGCCAGGGTCAGGTATTCCGGGCGGGCGCCGACGACCGCGAGGTCGTTGACGGTGCCGCAGACGGCGATCTTGCCGATGTCACCGTTTCCGAAAACCGGCGGGTCGACGACGAAGGAATCGGTGGTCATGGCGATGCGGCCGGCCGGGACCGGCAGCATCGCGCTGTCCTCCATTTCCCCGGTGTAGACATCACCGAGCACATCCACCACAAATTCGACCAGTTCCCGACTGAGTCGGGCTCCGGTGCCGTGGTCAAGGACGATCTTCTGGTCCAGGAAGGACTTCGTGCTCATGGCAGCGAGGCGCCTCTCTTCGGCGATAGGTGGACGGCCGGGCGGCGACCGGGTACGGGTGCCGCTCCGCCGGTGTCAGGGGGCCGGTGTCAGGGGGGCCGGGGTCACCGGGTTCACGGGGTCTTGATGACCTTGCGGGGCAGGTGGCCCTCGGTGTCGATGAGGCGCAGGATCTCGGCGGAGTCCGTGACGGTCGCGCAGTAGCCGGCCATCCAGTCCAGGGCGCGCTGCTTGTCCGCCTCGCGGGCGGAGACCACGCAGTCGCCGGGGACGTAGATGTTGTAGCCGCGGAAGAACGCGTCGGCGGCGGTGGTCTGCACGCAGATCTGGCTCTGCATGCCGGTCACGACGACCGTGTCGACGCCCAGGGCCTGCAGGCGCTCGTGCAGGTCGGTCTCGTAGAAGCCGCTGTCCTTGTTCTTCTCGATCACGAGGTCGGTGTCCTCCAGGAACTCCGGCATGATCGCGGCGCCCTCGGTGCCCTTCTGGACGGGCAGGCGGCCGTCGTAGAGCTCGGCGTTGGGGTCGTCGGGCAGGTTGATCAGCTGCAGGTGGACGATGTGGTGGCCGCGCTTGCGCATCTCGTCGAGGAAGCCGGCGTAGCCCGGGGTGGCCTTCGTGACGGCGTCGAGGCGTTCCTGGTTCTTGTGGACCAGGTCGCGCTGAAGGTCGTTGGTGAGAACGGCGATCTTGCCCATGTGGTCTCCTCGGAGCGGAAATCGGATATTGCCTTTTGCGTTCCGGCATTGCCGCCGTGCACCGGCTGCGGAGAAAGGTTCTCCCGCGACAACTCCCGTACCTAGTCGGGGAAACCCCCGACAGGTGGCGGATTTCCCGGGCCGAACACGCGGTTTTCCGGCTGCCCGGCCATTTCGGCCAGGACTCCGTAGTACTCCCGCATCAGCTCTTCGATGCGGCCGGCGGTGAACTGCTCGGTGCGGTAGAGGACGATGCAGTGCGCCCGCCGCCCGTCGTAGCGCAGCCGGACGTTGAGCGGGCGCAGGACGTGCCGGCGCACCGGGACGACCGGCTCCATGCGCACGCCGCCGAGCGTCGCCGGAGTTTCGAACTCCTCCTCGGCCGTGAACTGGACGTGGAAGAGCCGGGTCAGCAGGCCGGGGTCCGGCAGGTGCGGCTCCAGCAGGTGCGGCGGCAGGTCGTGGTGCGCGAAGTCGGCGGCGGTGGCGGCCTTGACCTGCTCCAGGAGTTCGCCGAGCGCCGGGTCGGTCCCGAGGTCGGTGCGGACCACCACGTCGTTGGAGAAGTCGGCTATCAGGTCCCGCACGTCGCTGCTGTCGCGGTACGAGATCGGTGCCCGGACGCACACGTCCCGCTGGCCGGACCTGCGGGCCAGGAGCACCGTGAAGGCGGTCAGGCCCACCGTGTACAGGGTGGTGGCGCGCTCCGCGGCCAGGCGCGAGACCGCCGCGTACAGCTCGTCCGGCATGGGCACGTCGATGCCGGCGCCCACCGTGCCCGGCCGCTCGGGCAGCTCCAGGTCGGCGGGAAGCACGGCCGGCTCGGCGCCCGCCAGCCGCCGCAGCCAGTAGGCGGTCAGCTCGGCGCCGCGCGGGCCGGCCAGGCGCTCGCGGTGCCAGGCGGCGTAGTCCGCGTACTGCACCCGCAGCGGCGGCAGCTCGGCCGGAGTGCCCTCCAGGGCCGCCCGGTAGTGCGCGGCCAGGTCCCGCACGGTGACCTCGACCGCCCTGGCGTCGCCGATGATGTGATGCAGCATCAAAACGGCGATGTGGTCGTCGGCGGCCAGGCGCACCAGCACCAGCCGCGCCGGGGGCCCGGTCTCCAGGTCGAAGGACCGGGCTTCCTGCTCCCAGACGAACGCGGCGAACTCATCGGCGGTTCGCTCCACGACCTCGACCGGCAGCCGCAGCCCGGGGGCGACCACCTGGGTGAGGACACCGGACTCCGTCCGGAAGGCGCTGCGCAGCGTCTCGTGCCGCGCCGCCACGGCGTTCCAGGCGTCCTCCAGTGCGGCCACGTCCAGGGGGCCGCGCAGCCGCACGCCCGCCATGATCGTGGGATCGGGGCCGGTGCCGTCCGTCAGGGACGCCCACATGCCCTCCTGCGACACCGAGGCCCTGAACCTGAGCTCCCCGGCCGGGCGGGGCAGCACCCCGATCCCGCCGCCCGCACCCCGGCGGCGGCGCAGCAGCGCCTCCTCCAGGCGTGCCCTGGCCGCGAGGTCCGTCCTGTCCACCTGTGTTCCCGTCATGGGCCGATGGGACCAACCGGCCGGTGGAGGAGGGCAGTCGGGGATATCCCCGACCCGTCCGAGGGTCCCTTCCCCGGGGCGGCGGGCGGCCGCGGTGCATACGATGCGCCGGTGACCGATTCCCTTGCCGCGCCCGGAACCCGGGCCCCCTCCGGTTCGCCCGTCCAGCGCTTCCGCGTGCTGCCCGGCGAGTTCACCGTCGAGCACGTGAAGGACGGCCGGGTCCCGGCCGACGGCGACTGGCGCGTCCTGCACCGGGCCCCGGAGGGCCTGACCGTCGTCCGCGAGGTGCGGGAGCCGGCCGCGCCGGAGGCGGGCGGCGCGGAGCGCTGGAGCGGTCTGTACGGCGAGACGTCGCACGACCTGGACCTGCCGGGCGTGGTGGCGGCCGTGACCGGCCCGCTGGCCGCCGCGGCCGTTCCCGTCTTCGTCTCCTCGACCTTCCACAGCGACCTGGTGCTGGTCCCCCGGGAGCGGCTGGCCGAGGCCTGCGCCGTGCTGCGCGCCGCCGGTCACGACGTGACCGGCTGACGGCGCGGCCGTCCCTCCCCCGCGGTGGGACGCCCGGCAGGTGCGGCTCAGGCGAGGGCGCGGCCGTGCGGCGAGAAGCGCCGGCCCTCGGCCCGGCGCAGGTCCGCCAGCACGTTGATGCGCCGCAGCCAGCGGTCCGTGCCGTCGTAGCGGGCCGTGAAGGGCCGCCGGCCGTGCACCGCCCGCTTGTTGTCCACGATCAGCATCTCGCCGGGCAGCAGCGCGACGTCCCGCAAGCCCTGATCGAACGCCGCGATGACGGCGTCGAGCGCCTTGAGGGCCTCCGCGTCCAGGTCCCGGGGCATGAACGCCGGGTCGATGCGGATGAAGGGCGCCTCGGCGTCCCCGCTGAACACGGCGGTGCGCTGTCGGCCGGTGTTCATGCCGGCGATCTTGAGGAACGCCTCGCGGACCCAGGCGTCGTCGTCCATGCCCGTGGTCCGGTCGTTGAACTCCTCGGTGTGCGACTCGTCGGGGAGGATCACGAAGCGCTCCTCGAAGAGGACCTCGCGCACCCACGGCTCCAGTTCGACGTCCTGCAGCGCGGCGAAGGTCGTGGGCACCCGGTCGTGGTTCCGCATGCCGATCAGCATGATCCAGTCGGCGCGCAGGGGATGGAAGGCGTCCTCGTTGTGCCATTCGAGGTTCACCGTGGAGCTGGAGCCGAGCTGTTCCATCTCGTGACCGTGGACCGGGTAGACGTCCAGGACCATCCGGCCGCGCTGCTGCGTCAGGTAGGACACCGGGTCGCCGAGGAGGGAGCCGAGCAGCAGCAGGAGCGCCTCGGCCCTGAGGGCCTCCCGGGTCGCGGGCTCGGCGGCGTACTGCGTGGGGGTGGGCCCGGCGGCCGTCTCGTCGACGGGCAGGTTGCCCAGGACCAGGCCGCCGTAGGGGCGCCCCGTGATGCGGAAGTCCAGCAGGTGGGCGCGGACGCGGGCGGGCACCTCGTGGGCGAGCAGGGCGACGTCGGTCAGCCGGCGGTCCAGCGGTACGCCGGGCGCGGCGTCGAGCAGGCCCTCGGCCAGGTCCCGCAGCTGCTCCCGCTCGGCGCCGGTCAGCTCCAGACTGGGGATCCCGCTGCCGGCATGCGGCCGGAATCCGGTGCGGGGAGTGGTGACGGTGGTCATGGTCGGTCCGTTCTGTCTCACGGAAAGGGGCGTCAGGAAGTGGTGGCGGGCGCTGCGGCGGACTCCGCGAGCGCGGCCGGAGTCCGCAGCTGGTAGACCTCGCGGACGCCGGCCTTCAGGGACCGGTCGCCGAGCATGCGGACGATGCGCAGGGCGAGCAGCGAGTTGCCGCCCAGGTGGAAGAAGTCGTCGTCCGGTGCGACGGCGGGACCGAAGACCTCGCGCCAGACGGCAAGCACCTCGTCGAGCGCCCCCCGGGAGGCCTCCTCCCGGGGCTCCTCGCCGGTCGCGGGCGTCCCGCTGGTGGGCGTCCCCGTGGTGGGCGTCCCTGTGGCCGCGGGCGGCGCCGGGCGCTCGCCGGGATCGGGCAGCCGCGCCACGTCCACCTTCCCGTTGACGGTCAGGGGCAGCGCGTCCACGGCCGTCAGGGTGGTGGGCATCATGTACTCGGGCAGCAGCTGCGCCGCGTGCTTGCGCACCTCGCCCGGCTCCGCGCCGTCCAGGACGACGTACGCGTCCAGGCGCGCCTCACCGTCCTGCGCGCTTCCCCGCGCGCCGCCGGGCCGCAGGACGACGGCCGCCGCGACGACGGCCTCGTGGGCGAGGAGCACGGATCTGATCTCGCCGAGCTCGATCCGGTAACCGCGCACCTTCACCTGGTCGTCCAGCCGGCCGTGGTGTTCCAGCCGGCCGTCCGGCAGCAGGACGCCGAGGTCGCCGCTGAGGTAGAGCCGCCCTTCCCCGTCCGGGTCCGGCACGAACCGGCGCTCCGTCAGCTCCGGCCGGCCCAGGTAGTGCAGGGCCACGCCGTCGCCCGCCACCGCGATCTCCCCCGGGGTGCCGGGCGGCAGCAGCCGGCCCCGGCCGTCGAGGACCCGCACCGACCAGCCGGGGATCGCCCGTCCCACCGACCGGGCGCCCGTGAGCGCCTCGGCCCGGGTGACGGTCTGCGCGGTGACGTGCACGGTGGTCTCGGTGATGCCGAACATGTTCACCACCCGGCACTCGTCCTCGGGGTGGACGTCGAACCAGGCGGTGAGCCCGGCCGCGTCCAGCGGTTCCCCACCGAACACCACGAGCCGCACGTCCAGCGGGGTGTGCGCGCCGCGCTCCAGCTCCAGCAGGCGCGAGAACGCCGACGGCGTCTGGCTGAGCACCGTCACGCGCTCCTTCAGCAGCAGCTCGCGGAAGTCCTCGGGGGACCGGCAGGTCCAGTACGGGACGACGACGAGCCTGCCGCCGGTGAGCAGGCAGCCCCAGATCTCCCAGACGGAGAAGTCGAAGGCCGCCGAGTGGAACCACGACCAGGTGTCGCCGGGGCCCAGCCCGAAGTCGTGCTCGGTGGCGTCGAGCAGCCGGGCCACGTTGCGGTGCGGGACGACCACGCCCTTGGGACGGCCGGTCGACCCGGAGGTGTAGATGACGTAGGCGGGGTCGCCGGGACCGGCGCCCGCACCGGCCGGGAGCGCGTCGGCGTCCTGGCCCTCGGCCAGCTCCTTCAGCCGCTCCAGCGGCACCGCCGTCGCCGCACCGACGCCCGGCTGGTCCGCCGTGCCGACCAGGACCACGGACAGCCTCGCGTCGCGCACGGTGTGGTCGAGCCGGTCGGCGGGATAGGCCGGGTCGAGCGGCACGTAGGCCGCGCCCGCGGTCAGCACGGCCAGCAGCGTCACGACGAGGTCGGCCGTGCGGTCGAGGCAGACGCCGACCCGGTCGCCGGGGGCGACGCCGAGCCGGCGCAGCGCGTGGGCCGTCCGCACCGCCTGCCGGGCGAGGAGCCCGTACGTCACGGTGGTGTCCCCGTCGACCAGGGCGGTCGCTTCGGGGTGGGCGCGGGCCACGGCCAGCACCTGCTCGTGGACGGTTCCCTCGCGCAGGGGGCCGGGAAGGCGGGGGGTGCGGCCGAGCTCAAGGACGCGCTGCCGTTCGGCCGGGCCGAGCGGGTCGACCGCGGCCAGCGGGCCGTCCTGGTCGCCCGTCACGAGCTCCGCGGTCACCCGGCCCAGCTGCTGCGCGAGGGTCGCGGCGCGCGGGCCGGGCAGGTCACCGGTCCGGTACCAGCAGGTGGCCGCGGGCGGGGCGCCGTCGCCCGTCGTGAGGTGGACGGTCACCGCGTGCCGGGGATCGAGCGGCGGCCGGTAGGCCGTGGGGGAGGGGTGGGCCCGGTGCCGGTCGGTGAGGAGCGCGACGCGCAGGCCGCCCCCGCCGGGCCCGGCGCCCGGGTCCGTGCCGGAGCGCGCGGCCGCGGCGCGGTAATCGGCCACCGGCCGGTCCTCGTCGTCCTCTCCCGGCAGTGCGACGCACCGGTGCGTGACGGCGCCGTGCGGGTCGAGGACCTCCAGCGCGGGGCCCAGGTCGCCGAAGGTCCGGGCCAGCACCAGGGCCAGTGCGGCCATCACGTCGCTCTCGCGGAGCGGGCCGGACGGCGGTTGCGGCAGCGGCACCGGCAGGGCCGCCACCGAACCGTCGCGGGGCGCGGGGGCGGCGTGCGGGGCGCCCGTCCCGCGGGCGCCGAGGGACGCGGCGACGCGGTCCATCGCCGGGCGGTCCACCCGCGCGGGATCGGCGGTCACCACCAGCTCTCGCGCCCCGTCCGCGTACTCCAGCACCACCAGGCGCGCGGGTGCGCCACCGAGGGATGCGTCCAGCTCCACGGACCGCCGTGCGGCGGCGACCGCGCCGTCCACGGGGCCCGCCACGAGCTCGGTCCAGAGCCGGACCGGGCTTCCGGCGAGGGCCGGGGCGGCCGCGACCGCCCCGCCGGAGTCCGTGCCACGGCCGCCGGGCAACCGGTAGACCCCGGCGTGGCGGGACGGTCCGTGGACGTCGCCGGTCCCGGTGAGCACCGATGCCACGTCAATCTCCTGAGGTCAGGGGGGTAGGGGGAATGCGGG
>NZ_JBPQTW010000205.1:0-12397 GCF_051386535.1 Streptomyces sp. URMC 127 | reverse complement strand
CCGCGCCAAGGACGGCAAGAAGCTGTGGCGGTACGACCCCGTCGAGCGGCCGGAGGAGGCCGGCACCACGGCCACGATCAGCCCGACCGGCCTGGTCATCATCCCCGGCGGCGGCCTGCCGCCGGCACTCCGCTCCGGCACGGCCGTCGTCGCGGCCGGCGGCCGCGTCCAGGCCCGGGACGCGGCGAGCGGCAACGTGCGCTGGGAGAAGAGCCCCGAAGGCGGCGGCTCCTTCAAGGGCAAGCCCCTCGTCGCCGACGGCCGTGCCTTCGTCGGCGTCAACGTCGCCGGCCAGGGCTACGACCTGTACGCCTACGACCTCGCCGACGGCCGCGAGCTGTGGCACAAGCGCCTCGCCAGCGTGCAGCTGGCCCGCGCCTTCCAGCAGGACTTCGCCCCGGTCGCCGCCAAGGACGGGATCGTCTACGCCCGCTCCGAGCGCGGCGTGAGCGCCTACGACGCGGCCACCGGCGCCGAGCGCGGCGAGAGCGAGCCCGTCGCGAACGGCTGCGGCGAGATCCTCGTCCAGAACGACACCGTCCTGTGCGGCGAGCACAGCGGGAACGCCCGAAGCGAGCACCTGACCATGCACCAGCTCGACGCCCGCACGCTCGCCCCCCGTACGGCCACGCCCCTGACGGGCGTCGGCGGCGCGCACGCCCCGCACGTCACGGCGGCGAACGACAAGGTGTTCGCCGGGACGGACGCCAAGGGCCCGGCGGTGGTCGTCATCGACCGCACGGGCAACGCCCCGACGGCGTTCCGCCCGGTCCCGGTGTCGCCGGGGCTCGCCCCCCGGCTGCTGGTGTCCACGCCGCTGATCGTGGGCGACCAGGTGCTGTACGCCTCCAACGACGCCCTCCACCGGATGCCCCTCGCGGGCGGGAAGGTGCTCAGGACGCCGGTCGACGGCGCCCCCGGCGACCGCTCCGAGCCCGCCTACGACAAGAAGAACGGCGTCGACATCGCCAAGTCCGTCCGGCCGCCCATCGCCCTGCCCGCCGGCGGCGTCGTCCACATCGTCTACGACCAGGGCGCCGTCCGCTCGGTCGAGCTGCCGCACTAGGGGACCCACACGTGCCGCAACCACTCACCGGGCCGCCGCGCACGGCCGGCCCGTACCGCCTGCTGGGCACGCTGGGCGCGGGCGGCATGGGCGAGGTGTACCTCGCGCGCCGCGCGGACGGCGCCGCCCCCGGGCTCGTCGCCGTCAAGACGGTCCGCCAGGACCTCGACCTGACCGACGAGTTCCGGACCCGCTTCCGCCGGGAGATCGCCGCCGCACGGGCCGTCCGCAGCCCGTACGCGGCCGCTCTCGTCGACGGCGACGCCGGGGCCGCCCTGCCGTGGCTCGCGACCGAGTACGTCGCGGGCCCCTCGCTGGCCGAGGCCGTCGCCCGGACGGGCCCGCTGCCCGCCGGCGCCGTGCGCGCCCTGGGCGCCGGCCTCGCGCGGGCGCTGGCCGACGTGCACGCCGCCCGCGTCCTGCACCGCGACCTCAAACCGGGCAACGTCCTGCTCGCCGCGGACGGTCCCCGGCTCATCGACTTCGGCATCGCCCAGGCCTTCGACGCCACCGCCCTGACCACCGCCGGGCTCGTCGTCGGCACGCCGGGCTTCATGGCGCCCGAACACCTGGAGGGCAGTCGCGCCGTCGTCGCCGCGACCGACGTCTTCTGCCTGGGCGCCGTGCTGTGCTTCGCCGCGACCGGGCGCGGCCCGTTCGACGACGACGAGCTTGCCGCCGTCGTCTACCGCATCTCGCGCGCCGAGGCCGACCCGGCCGTGCTCGCGGCCCTGCCCGGCGGCCTGCGCGAAACCGTCACCGCCTGCCTCGCCCTCGGACCGGCCGACCGCCCCACGCCGCAGGAGCTGATCGGACGGCTGTCCGGCGGGCCTTGCGAGTGGCCGGACGGCGTACGGGCCCTGATCGCCGGACACGAGGCGGCGGCGGCCGCTGCCGTACGGGCCGAGGCGGGTTCGGCACCGCCGGACATCACCGTCGCGGCTGATCACCGTGGCGGCGGAGGAGACGTGGCCGGCCCCGGGCTCGCGGTCCACGCGCCGCCGCGGCCCGGACACCCGCCGGCCGTCCCGCACGCCCCCACCCGGCTGGGGCACGCCCCGGCCGTGCCCGGGCAGCCCGCGCCGCGGCGCTCACGCCGCAAGGCGGTACTGGCGGGCGCGGCCGCGTTCCTCGCTGCCGCGGCGATCGGGGCGGCGGTGGCGTTCCCGCAGCTCACCGGGGGCAAGGACCGGGGCGCCGCGGCCGCGGAGGCCGCCCCGGCGGCGAGCGGCGCCAAGGCCGCGCGCATCGTCCCGCCCTACGGCAACGCCGGACACAGCGGCGAGTTCGGGGCCGCCGCCCGCGACCGGTCCGCCCGCCCGGCGGGCTGGTCTCCCTGGAACACCCGCCTGGACGTGGGGGCGACCGCCTGCGCCCTCACCGGGCCCGCCCTGGTCTGCGGCACCGCCGCCGGCGGGGCCACGGCCCTGGACGCGGCGACGGGCAAGCGGCTGTGGAGCATCCCCGCCGAGGGAGGGGCGAAGGCGCAGATGCCCGCCCCCGCCGTCGCCGACGGCATCGCGTACGTTCCCCAGGGCCGCGGCATCACCGCCGTCGACTCCGCCGGCGGACGGCCGCGCTGGTCGATCACGGCACCGGCCGGCACCTTCCTCAGCGCGATGGAGCTGTCCGGCGGCGTCCTGTACGCCGTCTGGAGCGCCGACGGTGACGAGCCCGGCACCCGCATGACGGCCCACCGCGCCGACGCCGGCCACGAGCAGTTGTGGGAGACGGAGCAGAAGGCCGACCTGGGCGGCACCCTGCTCGTGCACGGTGACAGGCTCTACCTGTCGTCGACCACCACCACGTACGCCTTCGGCACCCGCGACGGGAAGGAAGCCGCCCGCCGCCCGGGCCTCATGTGCGCCATGGCCCTCGCGCACAAGGACGCCCTGCTGTGCGCGCTGGGCGGTGACCTCGGGGTCAAGGTCCTCGACGCGCGCACCCTGGAGCCCCGTACGGTGCTGGCCCCCGGCGTCCGCATCGCCGCGGCCCCCGCGGTCGGGGACCGCGGCGTCCTCGTCGTCCAGGGCGACCGGGAACTCGCCGGCTACAACCTCGCCTCCGGGGAGCGGCTGTGGGCCGACGACCTCAAGGACAGCGTGCCGGTGCTCGGCGGGGACGGCGCCCTCGTCGTCACGGACGACAAGCTCTACCCCCACGGCCTCGACCGCGGGGCGCGGCTCGGAGAGGGCAAGAGGTACGGCGGCCACGAGTGGTCCAGGGCCCGGCGGGTGCCGCAGGCCCTGGCCGTGGGGCAGGTGGTCTTCCTGGCCTACCCCGACGGCACCGTCCTCTCCGGCTACGCCCCGTAAGGGAATCCTCCGCTACGCCCCGTAAGGGGAGGCCGCTCAGCCGCCGTTGACCTTCGTGGCGATGCGGTCGCCGACCTCCTTGTCGATGTTGCGCCAGTACTGCAGCGCCCGCTCCTTCACCGGCCCGCTCACGCCGTTGCTGACGTGACCGGCGACGTTGGAGACGAGGCGGTCGCGCGCGGCGTCGTCGAGGACCTTGCGGACCATCGTGCCCGCCTGGCCCCAGTCGTCGTCCTCGCGGTGCAGCTTGTACGCCTCGCGCACCATCTCGCCCGCCGCCTGCCAGCCCGCGACGTCACCGAAGCGCTGCGTGTCGGCCGCGGGGCCGCCGTAGGAGTTGGGGGCGTAGGGGCGGGCCACGCGCGAGGGCTCGTAGCGCATGGCACCGTCCTTCGCGTACGAGCGGACGGCGGAGTGCGCGCGGTTCGGCGGGAGCTGCGCGTAGTTGGGGCCGATGCGGTAGCGGTGCGTGTCCGGGTAGGAGAAGAGCCGGCCGAGGAGCATCTTGTCGGGCGACGGGCCGATGCCCGGCACCAGGTTGGACGGCTCGAACGCGGCCTGCTCGATGTGGACGAAGAAGTCGTCGGGGTTGCGGTCGAGCGTCATCCGGCCGACCTCGATCAGCGGGTAGTCGCCGTGCGGCCACACCTTGGTGAGGTCGAAGGGGTTGAAGCGGTAGTCCGGGGCGTCGGCGAACGGCATCACCTGGACGTACATCGTCCACGAGGGGGCGTTGCCGCCCTTGATCGCGTCGAAGAGGTCGCGCCGGTGGAAGTCGGCGTCCTCGGCGGCCATCCGGTCGGCCTCCGCCTGCGTGAAGAACTCGATGCCCTGGTCCGTCTTGATGTGGTACTTGACCCAGAACTTCTCGCCGCCGCCGTTGACCCACATGTAGGTGTGGGAGCCGTAGCCGTTCATGTGCCGCCAGGTGCGCGGCACGCCGCGGTCGCCCATCAGCCACGTGACCATGTGGGCGGACTCGGGGGAGAGGGTCCAGAAGTCCCACTGCATGTCGTTGTCGCGGAGGCCGTTGTCGGGGCGGCGCTTCTGCGAGCGGATGAAGTCCTGGAACTTGATCGGGTCGCGGACGAAGAAGACCGGGGTGTTGTTGCCGACCAGGTCGTAGTTGCCGTGCTCGGTGTAGAACTTCAGCGCGAAGCCGCGCGGGTCGCGCCAGGTGTCGGGGCTGCCCTGCTCGCCCGCGACCGTGGAGAAGCGGGCCAGCACCTCCGTGCTGCGGCCCGGCTGGAAGAGGTCCGCCTTGGTGTACTGGCTGACGTCGTTGGTCACGCGGAAGCTGCCGTACGCGCCGCCGCCCTTGGCGTGGACCACCCGTTCGGGCACCCGCTCCCGGTTGAACTGGGCCATCTTCTCGATCAGATAGTGGTCCTGGAGCAGGATGGGGCCGGTGTCACCGATGGTGAGCGAGTGCTCGTCGCTCTCCACGGGGATGCCGACGTTGTTCGTGGTGTACGGGGTCTGCTGCGCCGGATCGGTCATGGGACGCCTCCCGGTACGGGGATGGTGAGGGCGCGCGGCAGTGCCGCCCTCCACCTCGCCAGTGAACTCCGCCGACGTCGTGTCGGCAACGGCGGTCTGGACACTGTCCAGATTTTTACCGCGTAGGAGTGATGTTGCGGGGCGCTCCGGTTACGGCCGGGGGTCCGGGGGTTGTCCCCGGGAATTGCCGCACCGCGTAGGGGTGACGTTGCGGTGACGTTGCCGGGCGCGCCGGTTACGGGTGACGCGCCGGGACCCTCACCGGCAGGTGCCCGGCAAGGCGAGTTCGAACCACACCACCTTCCCCGTGCTCAGCCGGGTCGCGCCCCACCGCCGGGCCAGCCGGTTCACCAGGTACAGCCCGCGGCCGCCCTCGTCCGAGGGCCGCGCCTGGCGCAGCCGCGGCAGCTGCGGCACGTCGTCGCCCACCTCGCAGCGCAGCACGTCCGTGCGCAGCAGGCGCAGCGTGATGGGCCGTTCGGCGTACCGCACGGCGTTGGTGATCACCTCGCTGACCAGCAGTTCCACGGCGTCCGTGAGCTCTTCCAGGCCCCAGCGGGTGAGCGCGCGGCGGGCGAGCCGGCGCGCCTGGCGGGCCGTCTGCGGGCGCGGGTCCAGGAACCAGTACGCGACGTCGCTCGGGGCGATGCCCTCGAAGCGGGCGGCGAGCAGGGCGATGTCGTCGTCCCGGTCGCCCGGCCCGAGCATGCCCAGCACCTCGTCGCACAGGGGCTCCAGCGGCGGCGGGTTGGGGCCGGTCAGCCGGGCGGTCTCGATCAGCCGCTCGCGCAGCTGCTCTATGCCCGTCCACACGTCCCTGATGCGCGACTCCACCAGGCCGTCGGTGTAGAGCAGCAGCGTCGCGCCCGCGGGTGCGTCCAGCTCCACGGCCTCGAAGTCGACCCCGCCCACGCCGATGGGCGCGCCCGGGGGGACGCGCAGGACCTCGGCGCGGCCGCCGCGGTGCAGCAGTATCGGCGGCGGATGCCCCGCGTTGGCGATCACGATGCGGTGCGCGACCGGGTCGTACACCGCGTACATGCAGGTGGCCATGCGGTCCGAGCCGAGCCGCTGGGCCTGCTCGTCGAGGTGGTGCAGCACCTCGGCCGGGGGCAGGTCCAGGCCCGCCAGGGTCTGCGCGGTCGTGCGCAGCTGGCCCATGATCGCGGCGGAGGTCATGGAGTGGCCCATGACGTCGCCGACGACGAGGGCGACCCGGTTGCCGGGCAGGGGGATGGCGTCGTACCAGTCGCCGCCGACGCGGGCCGTCTCGGCGGCCGGCAGGTAGCGGCTGGCGAGCCGGACGCCCGTGGGCTGGGGGAGCGAGTCGGGCAGCATCGTGCGCTGCAGCTCGTCCGCGATGTAGACCTCGCGGCCGTAGAGGACGGCTTTGTCGACGCCCAGGGCGGTGTGCGTGGCCAGTTGCGCGGCCACCAGCAGGTCGTCGTTCTCGAACGCGGCCCGGTCCGGGCGGCGGACGAAGACCGCGGCGCCGATCACCCGGCGCCGCCCCCGCAGCGGCGCCAGGATCGTGCGCCGCCGGTCCGGGACGGGCCGGTCGTCGCCGAGCAGCTCGGGAAGGGCCGCCCGCGCGGCGGAGGAGTCCCCGAAGACCGGTCTGACACCCCGCAGCACCTCCGCGAGCGGCCCTCCTATGCGCACTTCGCAGCGCTCGGCGGCGCAGCCGGCGAGGTCCGGCACGGGCTCGGGGCGCTCGGCCTCGGGGTCCGCGGCGTCGCCCTCGGTGCCGCGGACGTGGTCGGGCAGCTGGTCGGTGCGGCGCAGCCGCAGGACGACGGGGCCGACGGGCCGCTCGTCGCCGACGGGCAGCGGGTCGCGCAGGTAGACCAGGATGGCGTCGGCGAACGTCGGCACGGTGGCCCGGCACAGGCCGAGCACGATCTCGTCCAGGTCGATGCCGCGGGCGATCCGCCGCGTGGCGGCTCCCACGAACCGCAGCCGCTCGCCTCCGGCGGGGTGGCCGGCCCCGTCGGCGGGGCGGCGGCCGGTGTCCTCCGCGGGCGCGGCGGCCTGCGCACCGGCGCCGTCCGGTCCGGCCGGGCCGGGGTGACCGGCGGCCGGGGCGGCGACGGAGGCACCCTTCGCCCGCGGGACCGGGGTGCCCGCTGCGGTGGCCTCGGGGCCGGCCGGCTCCGGGCGGCCGGCGATGTCCGCCGGGGCGGTGGTGCTCTTCGGGCGCGCGGCGGGGTCGCCCTGCGCGGGGCGCTCCGCGCCGGACGCGGCGGGCTTCCGGGCATCGTTGTCAGCGACGGCGTCCGGGGTCCGCTCGGCCACGCCCGCGGGCAGCGCGGCGGAGGCGGCGCCGGCCGGCGAACCGGTCGCCGCCGCCTCGCCCGGCTCGGGGTGCGAGCTCGCGCGCGTGCGGGCGGGGGCGGGGGCGACCGCCGGGTCGTCCGCGGCCGGGCGGGTGCCCGCGTGGGCGTCCTCGCGGCGCTGGGCCGGCACGCTCTGCGGCCCCGGCTCGGGGGCCGGGCGGGGGCGGCCCGGTTCCGGTTCCGGGGCAGCGGCCTGCCGCACCGCGGCGATCCGCTGGTTTCCGTGGGAGTCGGTGTGCTCCGTCACGCGTGGGGTTCCATCCGTCGGGACCGTGCGCCCGCTCGCGCGGGTGCACCGTGGGTCAGGCGCGTCGCAGATTGAGGAAGAGCTGGATCTCGGGTGGCACGTCCGTACTCGCCGGGGCGTACGCCAGCGAGTTCTCCCCGGCGACTTCGAATCCCGCTTCGCGCACGACCTGGCGCAGTTCGTCCCGCAGGTATCCGGATACCCGGATCGTGTTGCCCAGGAACGGGATCGCGTAGTCGTCCACGTCCGCCTCGACCATGGAGAGGGCGAACAGCCCGCCGGGTCTCAGCAGCCCGTGGAGCATCCGCAGCGCGTACGGGATCTCCGCGCGGGGCAGCATCAGCAGCGAGAAGAACGCGGCCGCGCCGTCGAAGACGCCGAGGCGGCCGTCCCGCAGGTCCGCCAGGTCCGCCAGGTGGAACTCGGCCTTGGGCACGTTGTCCCGGGCCAGCTCCAGCATGCCGGGGGAGAGGTCGACGCCCACGACGTGGTGGCCGGCGTCGGCCAGCTGACGCGCGGTGGGCAGGCCGGTGCCGCAGCCGGCGTCGAGGATGCGGGAGCCGGGCGGCAGCTCCGCCGCGAGCCAGGCGCCCGCTTCGAGCTGGCCCTCCTTGTGCGGGAAGGCCTCGTCGTAGCGGGGGCCGATCGCGTCGAAGGCCTCCGCCTGCCCGCTGCGGTCCAGCCCCGGGCGGGCGTAGCCGTCGTAGTCCCGCCGGTTCTCGTCACCGCTCACGGCGCCCGCCCTCCCTGTGCCCGTCGGCCCTGTTCCCTGAGTTCCCTTTAAGTACCTGAACCAGCGTCACATGCCGTGCTGTGTTCGTGCCGTGCTCGCCGTGCTGCTGTGCAGTACCACGGAGGCCGATCCTACGGTTGCCCGGCGGGCCGCTGCCAAGCGGTTGGCCGCCTTGCCGTCGAATCCGCGCCGATCATGCCCGGATCCGGGCCGGGGAACGGTCCCAGTCGGCCGGCAGGGCGGGCACGGGCCAGGCCGGGTCCGGCCGCCAGTCCTCCCAGCCCGCGGCGAACGGCGCGGTCCAGGCCTCGATGCGCTCGACCGCGGCGCGGCCGGCGGCGCGCACCCGCTCGGCCTGCCCGGCGGACATCAGCCCCGCGTGCTGCGCCTGCGCGAACTCGTCCTCGTCCTTCCACTGCCAGCTGCGGTCCGGGTAGACGGCGATGTCGAGGAAGTGGTCCTCGGAGTCCACGCCGCCCGCCCAGCGGGCGAGCGGCTCCTCAAGGTTCACGTACCAGTTCTTGAAGCGCCAGTCACGGCCCCAGAACAGCCACACCGACCACGGCTCGCCGGGCCGGGCGAGCTTCAGCACCCCGGTGCCGGACCAGGGGGAGACGCTCGTGGTGCGGGGCTTGGTGTAGCGCGTGGCGAGCGGCTCCTGGTGGACGGGGGTGCCGTCGGCGAGCAGCGGGCGCACGCACGCGGTGCCCGGCGCGACCCAGACGGCGAGCAGGTCCGCGGTGTCCTGCACTACGGTGACGGGGCGGCAGATGTGGACGCGGTCGGTGGCGTTGCCCCGGTAGCGCCAGAGGATCTGGTCCCCCGGCGCCCATGAGGGTGTGCCTGCCGTGCCCGTCGTGTCCACCGCGTCCGCGTCCGCTGTCATGCGGAGATCCTAGGTGCGGGGGGCACGGGTGCGCCGTGATGTTCGCCGCACGCGCGATCGTTGCCGGCCGGCGCGGTGGCGGCCGTGGCCGCGGATTCCGCCGGACCCTCGCCGTACGGGGTTGCGCGCCGCGGCGGCGGAACGGATCCGGCCGGTGGCCGGCACCTCCTTCCGCCGCGGCGGCGGGAGCCGGCACCTACGGACGCGTCATCCGCAGTACGTCCAGCGCCTCGTCGAGCTGCTCCAGGGTCAGCAGGCCCCGCTCGACGTACCCCGACTCCAGGACGACCTCGCGGATCGTCTTCCGTTCCGCAAGGGACTTCTTCGCCACCTTCGCCGCCTCCTCGTAGCCGATGTAGCGGTTGAGGGGCGTGACGACGGACGGGGACGACTCCGCGTACTCGCGGGCGCGCTCGGCGTTGGCGACGATGCCGTCGACCGTGCGGTCGGCCAGCAGCCGGGAGGCGTTGGCGAGCAGCCGCACCGACTCCAGGACGTTCTTCGCCATCACCGGGAGCATCACGTTGAGCTCGAAGTTCCCGGCGGCGCCCGCGGTCGCGACCGCCGTGTCGTTGCCGGTGACCTGGGCGGCCACCATCAGCACGGCCTCGCACACGACCGGGTTGACCTTGCCCGGCATGATCGAGGAGCCGGGCTGCAGGTCGGGCAGGCTGATCTCGGCGAGGCCGGCCCGCGGGCCCGAGCCCATCCAGCGCAGATCGTTGGCGATCTTGGTGAGGCCGACGGCGACGGTGCGCAGCTGGCCGCTGGTCTCCACGAGGCCGTCGCGGGCGCCCTGCGCCTCGAAGTGGTTGCGGGCCTCGGTCAGCGGCAGCCCGGTCGTGCGGGCGACCTCGGCGATGACGGCGGGCGAGAAGCCGGGCGGCGTGTTGATGCCGGTGCCGACGGCCGTGCCGCCGAGCGGCAGTTCGGCGAGGCGCGGCAGCGAGGAGCGCAGCCGCTCGACGCCGTAGCGGACCTGCGCCGCGTAGCCGCCGAACTCCTGGCCCAGCGTCACGGGAGTCGCGTCCATCAGGTGCGTGCGGCCGGACTTGACGACCCCGGAGAACTCCTCCGCCTTGCGCTCCAGGGCCTCGGCGAGGTGCTCCAGCGCGGGCACGAGGTCGCCGGTGACGGCGGCCGTCGCCGCGATGTGGATGCTCGACGGGAAGACGTCGTTGGAGCTCTGCGACGCGTTCACGTGGTCGTTGGGGTGCACCGGGCGGCCCAGCCGCTCGCTCGCCAGGGTGGCGATGACCTCGTTGGCGTTCATGTTGGAGGACGTGCCGGAGCCGGTCTGGAAGACGTCCACGGGGAAGTGGTCGTCCCAGCGGCCCTCGGCGACCTCCCCGGCCGCCGCGGCGATCGCCTCCGCCACGTCCCGGTCGATCACCCCCAGCTCGGCGTTGACCTTCGCCGCCGCCGCCTTGATCCGGGCCAGCGCCTCGATGTGCGCCCGCTCCAGCCGCTGGCCGCTGATCGGGAAGTTCTCCACGGCGCGCTGGGTCTGGGCCCGCCACTTGGCCGCGGCCGGCACCCTCACCTCGCCCATCGAGTCGTGCTCGGTCCGGTACTGCTCTCCGTCGGTCATCGTCACTTACCTCCTGACAAACCAAGCGTTTGTCCGGTTCACGGTGTTCCCCTCGGGCACTACCGCCTAGTAAATACCGCGGGTAACAACTGAAATCGGGGAGGCTCCATGACACGCAGACCCACCCTGCGCTGTTCACTCGCCGCGCTCGCCGCCGCCGCGGCGGCGTTCGGCGGACTGACCGTCACCGGCCCCGCGGCGGCCGCCCAGCCGCGCGCCGCGGCGTCCACCCCCCTCGCGCCGGAGCTGGAGAGGATCCGCGCGGCCGAGGCCGTGAAGCTCTACGGCGACGCCGCCGAGCGGCCCCTCGCGGAGCGCAAGAGCTCGCTGCTCTCGCTCGGCGACAGCGAGATCTCCGGGGAGGGCGTCGGCACGTACGAGCCGGGCACCAACGGCCCGGACAACTGGTGCCACCGCTCGCCCGAGGCCGCCGTCCACCGCACCGGCATCCCCGCGGACGTCACGTACAACGTGGCCTGCTCCGGCGCCTCCACCGCCAACATCCGCATCGGCGGCAGCAAGCAGTACGCGGACGAGCTCGTCCAGAGCGACAGCCTCGCGATCAAGGCTCGCAACACCCGGGTGAAGCTGATCCTGCTCGTCGCCGGAGCCAACGACGACCTGCAGTTCGGGCCCGTCATCACCGACTGCGTCACCCGCTACCTGACCCTCCAGGGCCCCTGCGAGCCCAAGTACGCCCCCGGCTGGCAGGCCCGCGTCGACGGCCTCGTGCCCAAGGTCGAGCAGACCGTACGGGACCTGCGCACCGTCATGAAGGACGCCGGCTACGCCGACGGCGACTACAAGCTCGTCCTGATGGGCTACCCGAGCCCCATCGGCCCCGACTTCGAGGACAACCCGTCCTTCCCCGGCAAGCTCCCCGGCGGCTGCGTCGGCTACACCTCCGACGCCGGCTGGGGCCGCAACGCGGCCGTGCCCGCCTTCGAGCGCGGCATGCGCAAGGCCGCCCGCGACACCGGGGCCCTCTACCTCGACAACTCCCGCCTCTTCCACGGCCACGAGGTGTGCACGGACAACACGTGGGCCCGCGGGCTGTACGTCGACGTGACCAACCCCTTCCCGCCGAACGAGAACTCCGTCCGGCAGTCCTTCCACCCCAACCAGCGCGGCCACGGCGCGTTCGCGTCCTGCCTGACGCAGCTGTACCGCTCCGGCTGGCAGGAGGCCGGCTGCGCCGACCCCGCGAGCACGGGCACGCCCGCCCTGACCAAGGGCGGCTGGGACGACGCCTTCCGGCCCCTGAAGAACGAGGCCACGGGCTCCTGCGTCGACGCGTACGGGGCGAGCAGCCGCAACGGCACGACCGTCGGCGGCTGGGACTGCACGGGCAACCGCAACCAGGAGTGGGCCTACGACTCCGGCACCGGGGCGCTGCGGACGGCGCTCTCGCACGACCGGTGCGTGGACGTTCCCGGCGGGAAGTACGCGGCGGGGACGGCCGTGGTGCTGTGGGACTGCCACGGCGGTGCGAACCAGCGGTTCGTGCGGGACGGGTCCACCATGCGGCCTGCCGCGGCGGGTGGCTTGTGCCTCACGCTGGCGTCGGCGAAGGACCCCGTACGGCTGCAGAAGTGCGACGGGTCGGCGGGGCAGCGTTTCGTCTGACGCTCCGGCCGGGGCTGGTCGCGCAGTTCCCCGCGCTCATGGAGTACGTGGACGGGTCGACGCTGCGCGAGCTGCTGCACTCCGGCCGCAAGCTGCT
>NZ_JBPQTW010000204.1:0-12427 GCF_051386535.1 Streptomyces sp. URMC 127 | reverse complement strand
CCCCGCCACCCGGCCCGCGCACCGGCCAGAAGGACGAGACGTGAACACCCAGCCCGGAGAAGCCCACCCCAGCACCACCGACGACCTGCGCCGCGCCGCACAGCTCGCCGGAGACGACGAGGACCGGTCCGACGAGCCCCACATCGTGCGCGGCCTGGACTGACCATGACGCCCACCGACACCGCCCCCGGGGCAGCCGTCCGCGACATCGTCCGCGACATCGTCCTCGACGCCGACGGCATCCCCCTGTCCGGCCTGATCGCCCTGCCCGCGGCGCCCCCGCGCGCCACCGTCGTCGCCGTCCACGGCGGCGGCATGCGCGCCGGCTACTTCCACGGCCGCAGCCACTGCGGCCAGTCCCTGCTCACGCTCGCCGCCGGCCTGGGCTACGCCGTCCTGGCCGTCGACCGGCCCGGCTACGGCCTGTCCGAGCCCAACTTCCCCCAGGGCGCCACCCTCTCCGAGCAGTCCCACGTGCTGCACGCCGCCCTCGCGGCCTACGCACGCGAGCACGACACCGGCGGCGGCATCTTCCTGATGGCGCACTCCTACGGCGGCAAGCTCGCCCTCCACGCCGCCGCGGACCCGCGCGGCGCCGCCTTCCTCGGCCTGGACATCTCCGGCATCAGCCACCGCTACGCCGTCGACCCCGCCCGCATCGAGGACTTCCACGGCGTGAAGACCTGGCCCCTGCACTGGGGCCGCCTCGGCCTCTACCCGCCGGGCACCTTCAGCGCCGCCAAGCCCCTGGTCACCCCGATGCCCCCGCGCGAGGCCCAGGAAGCCTCCCGCTGGGCCCGGGCCTTCCCGGACCTGGCCGCCCGCGTCCGCGTCCCCGTCCGCTTCACCTTCGCCGAGCACGAGGGCTGGTGGCACCACGACGAGGAAACCCTCGCCTCCATGCGCGCCCACCTGGCCGCGCCCCGCGTCGTCTTCGACCGCCAGCCCCACGCCGGGCACAACATCAGCCTGGGCTGGGCCGCCCGCACCTACCACCTGCGCGCCCTGGCCTTCGCCGAGGAGTGCCTCCTCGCCCGCGACCTCGCGCCCGGCACCGCCCCGGCCCGTACGCCCGGCCCCGGCGTCCTCACCGGCGCCGCCGGCACCCCGTCCCAGCGATAGGTGACCACCGTGCAAGCCTTCATCGAGCACGCCCGCTCCCTGCGCCTGCGCATCGACCGCGACGGCCGCCGCGCGGAGTTCGGCCGCCTGGCCGCGGGCCAGTCGCCCATGGCCCTCTTCGTCACCTGCTCCGACTCCCGCGTCATCCCGTCCCTGATCACCGGCTCCCGCCCCGGCGAGCTGTTCGAGCTGCGCACCGCGGGCAACGCCGTCCCCGCCTACAGCCACCTGCGGCCCGGCGGCGACGCGGCCACCATCGAGTACGCCGTGGACGTGCTGCGCGTGCCCGACATCATCGTCTGCGGTCACTCCCACTGCGGGGCCGTCGGCGCCCGGGCCCGCGGCGACGACCTCTCCGCGCTGCCCGCCGTCGACCACTGGCTCAGCACCCAGCTGCCCGGCGACGCCGGTCACGGGCGCCCGGACCCGGCGGAGCACGGGGCACCCGACCCCGGCATGCACGCCGCCGGGCAGCGCAACGTCCGCGCCCAGCTCGAACGGCTGCACACCTACCCGTGCGTCCGCCGCCGCCTGGGCGACGGCACGCTGCGGCTGCACGGCTGGTTCTACGGCGTCGACAGCGGCCTGGTCCTCTCCCTGGACGGCGAACTCGACGCCTTCGTGCCGCTGTGAGGCACGGGCGGGCACCCTGTCGGCGCGTTGCTTGATCCCTTACCCTCCGGGGAACGGACGCAGCCGATCCGGCCCTGCCCGACCTGCGAGGAGGCCAGCATGAGCCGACCAGCGGAGGCCCGCCCGGGGGAGGGGCGGGAGCGAGGAGCGCCCTCCTCCTGCCACCTCCCCGCCGGCACCGCCGCCGGCGGGGCGTACGACCTCGACATCCGGCCCGCGAGCGCGGGCTGGACCCACTCCTCCCTGAAAGTCCTCACCCTCGCCCCCGGCGGCACCCACACCTTCCCCACCGGCGGCAGCGAGTGGATCGTCCTGCCGCTCAGCGGCGGGTGCACGGTCGCCGCCGGCGAGCTGTCCTTCGCCCTGCACGGCCGCGACAGCGTCTTCTCCTCCGTCACGGACTTCGCCTACCTCCCCCGCGACACCACCGCCCGCCTCACCTCGGCCGCCGGGGGCCGCTTCGCCCTCGCCGGGGCCCGCTGCGAACGCCGGCTGCCCGCCCGCTACGGCCCCGCCTCCGCCGTCCCCGTCGAGCTGCGCGGCACCGGCACCTGCTCACGGCAGGTCAACAACTTCGCCGCCGCCGGCGCCTTCGCATGCGACAAGCTCATCGCCGTGGAAGTCCTCACCCCCGGCGGCAACTGGTCCTCCTACCCGCCCCACAAGCACGACGAGCACCACCCGGGCGAGGAGTCCGCGCTGGAGGAGATCTACTACTTCGAGATCGCGGACGGGCCCGCCGGCACCCCCGGCCTCGGCTACCAGCGCGTGTCCCCCTCGCGCGAGAAGGGCACCGACGTCCTCGCCGAGGTCCGCACGGGCGACGCCGTGCTCATCCCCGACGGCTGGCACGGCCCCTCCGTCGCCGCGCCCGGCCACGACATGTACTACCTCAACGTCATGGCCGGCCCCGGGCCGGAGCGCGAGTGGCTCATCCGCGACCACCCCGATCACGCCTGGATCCGCGGCACCTGGCCCGCCCAGGCCGTCGATCCCCGCCTGCCGCTCTACGAGGAGGCGAAGCGATGACGACCGACAGGGCAACCACCCGCCGCCTCACCGTCGCCCAGGCCCTGATCGCCTTCCTCTCCCGCCAGTACACCGAGCGCGACGGCCGCCGGCAGCGCCTGATCGCCGCCTGCTGGGGCATCTTCGGCCACGGCAACGTCGCCGGCATCGGGCAGGCGCTGCTGGAGTCCGGCGACGCCATGCCGTACCACCAGGGCCGCAACGAACAGGCCATGGTGCACGCGGCCGTCGGCTGGGCCCGCCACCGCGACCGGCTCTCCGCGCACGCCGTCACCACCTCCATCGGCCCCGGCGCCACCAACCTCGTCACGGGCGCCGCCCTCGCCACGATCAACCGGCTCCCCGTCCTGCTCCTCCCCGGCGACACCTTCGCCACGCGCCCCGCCGACCCCGTCCTGCAGCAGCTCGAACACCCGGGCGCGGGCGACGTGTCCGTCAACGACTGCCTGCGCCCGGTCTCCCGCTGGTTCGACCGGATCACCCGGCCCGAGGCGCTGATCCCCGCCGCCCTGCAGGCCGTGCGCGTCCTCGCCGACCCCGTCGAGACCGGCGCCGTCACCCTCGCCCTCCCGCAGGACGTCCAGGCCGAGGCGTACGACTGGCCGGAGGAGTTCTTCGCCGAGCGCGTCTGGCACGTGCGCCGCCCCGCCCCCGACCCCGCGGAGCTGGCCGCGGCCGCCGAAGCCGTACGGGCCGCCCGCCGCCCCTTGCTGATCGCCGGCGGCGGCGTCCACCACAGCGGGGCCGAGGACGCGCTGCGCGCCCTCGCCGACGCGACCGGCATCCCCGTCGCCTCCACCCAGGCCGGCAAGGGCTCCCTGCACCACGCCCACCCCGCCGACGTCGGCGGCATCGGCCACACCGGCACGGCCGCCGCCGACGACCTGGCCCGCACGGCCGACCTCGTCATCGGCGCCGGCACCCGCTACAGCGACTTCACCACCGCCTCGCACACCCTCTTCGCCGCCCCGGGCGTCCGCTTCGTCAACCTCAACATCGCCCCCGCCGACGCCCACAAGCTCGCCGCCCTGCCCCTCGTCGCCGACGCCCGCACCGGCCTGGAGGCCCTGGCGCGCGCCCTGGCCGGCCACCGCGTCGCGGAGGCGTACGAGAGGGAGTACACGGCCGGCAAGCAGGCGTGGGAGCAGGCCGTCACCCGCGCGTTCGCCGTACGGGACGAGGCGGCGCGCCCCACGCAGGCCCAGGTCATCGGCGCCCTCGACGCCGTCGTCGACGACAGCGACGTCGTCATCAACGCCGCCGGCTCCCTGCCCGGCGACCTCCACAAGCTCTGGCGCGCCCGCTCCCGCCGCCAGTACCACCTCGAATACGGCTACTCCTGCATGGGCTACGAGATCCCGGCCGCGATCGGCGTCGCCCTGGCCGAGCCCGGCCGCCCCGTGTGGGCGCTCGTCGGCGACGGCACGTACCTGATGATGCCGACCGAGCTGGTCACCGCCGTGCAGGAGGGCATCCCCGTCAAGGTCGTGCTCGTCCAGAACCACGGCTACGCCTCCATCGGCAGCCTCTCCGAGGCCGTCGGCGCCGAGCGCTTCGGCACCGCCTACCGCTTCCGCGCCGCCGACGGCACCTTCACCGGCGACCCGCTCCCCGTGGACCTCGCCGCCAACGCCGCCTCGCTCGGCATGCACGTGCTGCGCGCCCGCACGGCGGGTGAACTGCGGCAGGTGCTCGCCGCGGCGCGCGCCGAGGACCGCCCCACATGTGTCTACGTGGAGACCGAAACAGCCGACACAGTGCCGGGCGCGCCCCCTGCCCAGGCGTGGTGGGATGTTCCCGTCGCCGGGGCCGCGACCCGCCCGGCGGCCCGCAGGGCCCGGGAGGAGTACGAGCGCGACCCGCGTGGTCCGCGCGCCCGCCGCCGCTATCTTTGACGTAGGAGAGGCCGACCGATGAAGACCGTCAACCACTGGATCGACGGCAAGGCCGTCGAGGGCGCCTCCGGCACGTACGGGCCGGTCACCGACCCCGCGACGGGCGCGCAGACCACGCGGGTCGCCTTCGCCTCGGCGGAGGAGGTGGACGCCGCCGTCGCCGCCGCCAAGGCCGCCTTCGCGACGTGGGGCACCTCCTCCCTCGCCACCCGCACCGCGATCCTCTTCCGCTACCGCGCGCTGCTGGACGCCCACCGCGCCGAGCTCGCGGAGCTGATCACCGCCGAGCACGGCAAGGTGCACGCCGACGCGCTCGGCGAGGTCGCCCGCGGCCTGGAGATCGTCGAGCTGGCGTGCGGCATCACCACGCAGCTCAAGGGCGAGCTGTCGACCCAGGTCTCCGGCGGCGTGGACGTCGCGGCGATCCGCCAGCCGCTCGGCGTCGTCGCCGGCATCACGCCCTTCAACTTCCCGGCGATGGTGCCGATGTGGATGTTCCCGCTGGCCGTCGCCTGCGGCAACACCTTCGTGCTCAAGCCCAGCGAGAAGGACCCCTCGCCCGCGATCCTGCTCGCGCAGCTGGCCGCCGAGGCGGGGCTGCCCGAGGGCGTCCTCAACGTCGTCAACGGCGACAAGGCCGCCGTCGACCGGCTGCTGACCCACCCGGACGTCGCCGCCGTCTCCTTCGTCGGCTCCACGCCCATCGCCCGCCACGTCCACCGGGTGGCGAGCGAGCACGGCAAGCGCGTCCAGGCCCTCGGCGGCGCCAAGAACCACATGCTGGTGCTGCCCGACGCCGACCTCGACGCCGCCGCCGACGCCGCCGTCTCGGCCGCGTACGGCTCGGCCGGCGAGCGCTGCATGGCCGTCTCCGCGGTCGTCGCGGTGGGCTCGGCCGGCGACGAGCTCGTGGCGAAGATCCGCGAGCGCGCCGAGAAGATCAAGATCGGGCCGGGCGACGACCCCACCTCCGAGATGGGCCCGCTCATCACCGCGGCCCACCGCGACAAGGTCGCCTCGTACGTGCGCGGCGCCGCCGCCCAGGGCGCCGAGGTCGTCCTCGACGGCACCGGCTTCACGGTCGAGGGCTACGAGAACGGGCACTGGATCGGGCTCTCCCTGCTCGACAAGGTGCCGGCCGGCGCGGACGCCTACCGCGACGAGATCTTCGGCCCGGTGCTGTGCGTGCTGCGCGCGGAGTCCTACGAGGAGGGGCTCGCCCTCATCAACTCCTCGCCGTGGGGCAACGGCACGGCCGTCTTCACGCGCGACGGCGGCGCGGCCCGCCGCTTCCAGCTGGAGGTCGAGGCCGGCATGGTCGGCATCAACGTGCCCATCCCGGTGCCCGTCGGCTACCACTCCTTCGGCGGCTGGAAGGACTCCCTCTTCGGCGACCACCACATCTACGGCAACGACGGCGTCCACTTCTACACGCGCGGCAAGGTCGTCACCACCCGCTGGCCCGACCCGGCCGACAGCGGCGTCGACCTGGGCTTCCCCAGCCACCGCTAGCCATCGCTGAGCCCGCCCCGCTGCGCGGAACCCGCCGGTCCGGAACGTAAGCTCAGGCCATGACCTGGTCCAGCGCGCTGCGGAAGGCCGCCCGCGACGGTCTGACGATCGAGCGCACCAAGCTGACGCCCGTGGTCGCCGCCCGTGGCGCGCTCGGCGTGGCGCTCGTCGTCGGGGTCATCCTCCGGCTGGGGACCCCGGCGCTCGCCGTGTCCTCGGCATTCGGCGCGTTCTCCGCCGGACTGGTGACGTTCCAGCGCAGCTGGCGGCCCCGGCCCGTGCTGGCGCTCGCCGTGGCGTCCGGCCTGGCCGTCAGCACCTTCCTCGGCTACCTGGCCGCCTTCGACCCCGTCGTCTTCGGCACGCTGCTGGGCGTGTGGACGCTGCTCGCGGGCATGGCCTGGGCGGTCGGGCCGGTCTCCGGCCTGGTCGCCACCCAGACCATCGCCGTCATGCTCGTCACCGTCACCCTGCCCACGTCCGTCATGGGCGCGCTCCACCACGCCGGGCTGATCGCCGTCGGCGGGCTCGTGCAGGCGGCCCTCGTCGTCCTGCTGCCCGTCCGCCCCTGGGGCCGCCAGCGGGACGCCCTCGCCGACGCGCTCGCCGCGGAGGCGGACTACGCGCGCCGGCTGCGGCACGACCCGCAGGCCCTCTTCGACCCCCAGCCGCTCATGGACGCCCGCGAGGCAGCCGAGCTGACGCCCCGGCAGGCCCGCAGCCGGCCCCGCCAGCTCGGCGGGCCCCGCGGCGTCGCCGAACGGCTGCGGCCCGTCCTCGCCTCCCTCGCCGACCCCGTCCTCGGCGCCCCCGCGGAGGGCCCCGAACGCGACCGCGTGCGGGACCTGCTGGGCGCGGCGGCGACCGTGCTGGACGCGGTCGCGCGCGCCATCCGGTGGGGCAAGCCCGTGAAGCTCCCCGAAGAAGCCACCGCCGTCCTCACCGTGCCCGCCACCGGGCCGGTCCTGCACGGCGCCGCGCGGCGCTCCGCCCTGCGCCTGATGGCGCTCCTCGGCGACGCGGTCGACGCCACCGACGAACCCGTGCGCCGGAGCGCGGCGCGCGGCGGCCACGAGCACCGGCACCTGCTGCGGCCCTCCGTGCCGCGGCTCGTGCCCGTCGCGCTGCGCGCGCTGCGGCGCGAAGCGCGCTGGTCCTCGCCGGTCGGGCGGCACGCGGTGCGGGTCACCGCCGTCGTCCTCGCCGGCTACGCCGCCGGCACCGCCCTGCCCTGGGGGCACGCCTACTGGGCGCCCATGACCTCCGTGATGGTCATGCGGCCCGACTTCGGGCAGACGTACTCGCGGGGCGTCGCCCGCTTCGCCGGAACCGTCGTCGGCGTGGCCGTCGCGGGGGCGCTCATGGCCTTCACCCACCCCGGGCTGTGGGTGTGCGCGGGGCTCGCCGTGGTGTGCGTCGGGCTCATGTACCTGCTGATGCGCACCGGCTACAGCGTCACCTCCGCCTGCATCGCCGCCTACGTCGTCTTCCTGCTCGGCATCGCGGGGGAGGGCTGGTCCCAGACCATCGAGGCGCGCGTCGCCCTCACCCTGCTCGGCGGGCTCCTCGCCATGGCCGCGTACGCGCTCTTCCCCAGCTGGGAGACGCCCCGGCTGCGCGACCGGCTCGCCGACTGGCTCACCGCCAACGGGCACTACGCGCTCGCCGTCCTCGGCGCGTTCGCCCGGCCGGAGGAGCGCAAGCAGCGGCGCGTGCGGGAGGCCCTGCTGGACGCGCGGGCCGCCCGCACGGCCTGGGAGGAGATGGCCGGCCGGGCCCTGACCGAGCCCGTGCGCCACCGCGGGCTCTCGCGCAGCTCCGAGCGGGCGGCGGAGGCGGCGCTGGCCACGCTCGGCCGCGCCACGATGCTGATGGAGGCTCACCTTCCGGACCGCGACGCGCGGCCGTCGGAGGGGGCGGCCGCCTTCGCCGCCGCCCTGGAGGCGGCCCTGCCGGCGGCGGCCGAGGCGATCCGCGGCCGCCGCGCGCTCGACTGGACGGGCCCGCGGGAGGCGCTCGCCGCGTGGCGCGCGGCCGAAGGCGAGGAGGGCGTGGCCGTCCGCGGCTCGGAACTCCTCCTGGACGCCCTGGACGAACTGGCGACGTCCCTCTCCCCAGGCCCAGGCGGCCGCAACCGCGCCACGCGCAGGGCGTAACGGTCCCGGGCACCTTCCCGCCGCGGGCGGGGGCGCGGCGCCCTGCGTAGGACGGCCCGCGCCGGACACGGTCCTTCCGCCGCTACGGTGCTCAGCCCCCGCGGCGCGGCCCGGCGGTGCCGAACCGCCTCGTCAGCCGGTGCGGCACCGCCGGTCTCCGCCGTGGTGGTTGCGCGCCGTTGCGGCGGGGGAGTGTGCGGTGCGGCCGCCGCCTCATCCTGCCCGTGCCGGGCCGGCCCTGGCCGGGGGCCCTCACGGAGTGAACAGGCGGTCCAGGTGCGCGTCCAGCAAAGACGTCGCCTCTTCCGGGGCGCACGCTTCCAGCAGCAGGTGCGTCGTCAGGCCGTCCGTCAGGGCAAGCAGGAGCATCGCCTCCGCTTCCGGGGAGCGGGACGCTTCCACCTCGCCCCGCGCGATCCCCGCCCGCACCTGGTCCGCGAAGAACGCCCGCAGCGCCGGCAGGCCCTCCCTCGCGTGGCCGCGCAGCCGTTCGTCGTGCAGGGCCCGGACGAAGTATGCGATCTGTACCAGGTTCCCCGTGCGGCTCGCCTCGTCCAGCGGGAGCATCTCCATGACCGTCTCCCGCAGGACGTCCCGCGGCGACGGCGGCCCCGCGAGCCCCAGGAGCCGCGCGCGGATCCGCTCCTCCGCCAGCCCGCCCAGGTACTTGAGGGCGAAGACGAGCATCTCGTCCTTGCTGGAGAAGTAGTGCTGCAGCTGCCCCAGCGAGATCCCGGCCTCCGCCGCCACGTCCCGCAGGCTCGCCCCGTCGAGCCCCCGCGCGCACGCGATGCGCCACAGGGCCTCCGCGATGGCCCGGCGCCGCGCTTCGTGGTCCACGCGCTTGGGCACGCCCACCACCCCACCTTTCCAAGTCGCTCGTATTGCTATAGCTTAGTCTCCATACAACTGACTTGGAAAAGCGGAAGCGGGGAGCGGCACGACCATGGCACGACACGGACAGACGATCAGGCTGAGGCCGCCGCGCCACGGCGTCGCCCCGCGGGCCCGCCGCTGGTGGACCGCGCAGGCCTGGCTGACCGTCACCGGCCCCTCGCTGCTGACCGCCGCGGTCCTCCTCGTCCTCTCCGTGCTCTTCTTCCCCGGCGCCCTCCCGTGGCTCGCCCCGCTGCTCGTCGGCGTCCTCGTCCTGCCCGCGGCCGGTTACGTGCTGGCGATGCCGCGCCTGCGCTGCCGTATCCACGCCTGGGAGGTCGGCGAGAGCGCGGTCTACGCGGCGGGCGGCTGGCTGCTGCACAAGCGCCGGATAGCCCCGCTGTCCCGCGTCCAGACCGTCGACACCGTGCGCGGCCCGCTGCAGCAGGCGTTCGGCCTCGCGACGGTCACCGTCACCACCGCCTCCACGGCCGGCGACGTCCGCATCACCGGCGTGTCCGAGGAGGATGCCGAGCGGATAGCCGCCCGCATCACCGAGGCCGCCCGCCTCACGCCCCGCGACGGTGACGCAGCATGAGCGATCCCCGCATCAGCGACCCCGGCATGAGCGACCCCCGCATGAACGACCCCCGCACCGGCGAGGAGCCCTGGCGCGCGCTCGACCCCCGTACGATCGCCGTGCACTGCACGTGGATGGGCGCGCCCCTCGGCTCGTTCTGCCTCACCCTGCTCGCCACCGGCGGCCGGATCGACCTGCGCGCATGGATCGGCCTCGCCGCCATCGGCGCCGTCTTCGCCTTCATCGCCGGAAGCGGCGTCATCACCTGGCGCCGCACCCGCTACCGCGTCACCGCCGAGGCGATAGAGCTCCACACGGGCCTGTTCACCCGCAGCGTCCGCGCGATCCCCCTGCACCGCGTGCGCAACGTGGACATCACGGCGAACGTCGTCCAGCGCCTCCTCGGCCTCGCCGTGCTGCGCGCCGGCACGGGCGGCGGCGGCCGGAGCGGCGAGCTCTCCCTGGACGCCCTCGCCCGCCCCGAGGCCGTGCGCCTGCGCGCCGAGCTCCTGGCCCGCGCCGGCACGGGCCGCGCCGCCGACCCCGTGCTGGCCACCGCCGACCCGCGCCGCCTGCGCTACGCACCGCTGACCTTCTGGGTCGTCGGTGGTGTCTTCGCCGTGGCGGGCGCCGTCTGGCGCGTCCTCGACGGGATCGGCATCGAGCCCTGGCGCATCGGCTTCGTGCGCCGCGCCTTCGAGGACTTCGGCCACAGCGCCCTGTGGCTCACGATCCCGCTCGCGCTCCTCGCGATCGCCGCCCTCGGCAGCGCCGGCGCGGTCGCCCTCTACGCCGAGAGCTGGTGGAACTACCGCCTGGAGTGGACCGACGAGGCCACCCTGCGCGTCCGCCACGGCCTGCTCACCACCCGCTCCGTGTCGATCGAGCGCGCCCGCCTGCGCGGCGTGTCCCTGCGCGAGCCGCTCCTGCTGCGCGCGGGCGGCGGCGCGAGCGTCCGGGCCGTCGCGGGCGGCCTCGGCAACAAGGAGGAGAACCGGAGCCGCAGCGTCGTCCTCCCGCCCGCCTCGCGCGACGAGGCGCTGCGCGTGTGCGGCGGCGTGCTGGGCGAGCCCTTCGCCCCGGAGGGGCTGACGGCGCACCCGCGGGCCGCGCTCCGCCGCCGCGTCGTCCGGGCCTTCGCGTGGTGCGTGCTGCCGCCCGCCGTCGCGCTGGCGGTGCTGGGCGCGCTTCTGACCCCCGTCCTGCTGTACTGCGCGGCCGGCTGGCTCGTGCTGTCCGCACCGGTCGCCTACGGCCTCGCGCGCGACGCCTACCGCGGGCTGGGGCACGGCTTCCGGGGGCGCTTGCTGTACGTGCGCTCCGGCACGTTCGGCCGGGAGACGGTCGCGCTCGACCGCTCGGCCGTCCTGGCGTGGACCTTCACCGACACGCCCTTCTCGCGCCGGGCGGGCCTCGTCACGGCGACCGCCGCCGTCGCCGGCGGCGAGGACGGATACCGCATACGGGACATGCCGGCCGGTTCCGCCGCGCCCTTCGCGGAGGCGGTGACTCCGGGAATCCTCACCGAATTCCTGGAGCGCGGCGAACAACCGCCCCCCATGCGCGGATTTGTCCGGTCCTCCTAAAGTTTTTCGAACGCTTTTTGTTATCGTCGCGCCCCATCCGCATCTCCTATGTGTCGGACCGAACGGACCGACTCCCGAACGGAATGCCGAGAAGGGTGGCGGAGCGTGAACAGTCAGAGCGTGGCCGTGGTCGAGGCGGCGCGAGCCGGGGACGCGGCGGCACAGGACGAGCTCGTCGCCGCCCACCTCCCGCTCGTCTACAACATCGTCGGCCGGGCCCTCAACGGCCACGCCGACGTGGACGACGTCGTCCAGGAGACGATGCTCCGGGTCATCAACGGCCTCGGCGAGCTGCGGGACGCCGCCGCGTTCCGCTCCTGGCTCGTCGCCATCGCCATGAACCAGATACGCAGCCACTGGCGGGAGCGCCCGGAGACTCCCGTCAGTGGCCTGCAGGAGGTTGCCGAGGCCCCCGACCCCGAGGCGGACTTCGTCGACCTCACCATCCTCCGGCTCGGTCTGCAGGGCCAGCGCAAGGAGGTCGCCGAGGCGACGCGCTGGCTCGACGACGACGAGCAGACCGTGCTCTCCCTGTGGTGGCTGGAGGCCGCCGGGGAGCTCACGCGCGCCGAGGTCGCCGCCGCCCTGGAGATGACCCCGCAGCACGCGGCCGTCCGCATCCAGCGCACCAAGGCCCAGCTGGACACCGCCCGCGGTGTCGTCCGGGCCCTGACCGCCCACCCGCTCTGCCCGCAGCTCGGGGATGTCGTCGCCTCCTGGGACGGGGCGCCGTCGGCCCTGTGGCGCAAGCGCGTCGCCCGCCACGTGCGCGGCTGCGGCCGCTGCGCCGGCGCGCTGTCGGCCCTGGTCCCGGCCGAGGGGCTGCTCGTCGGGCTCGGCCTCGTGCCGGTCGGCGCGGCGCTGCTGGGCTGGTGGCCCGGCGGCGCGATGTTGCACACGCAGCAGGTGGGCCACGCATCCCCGGCCGCGCCCGCCTCTGCGTCCCCCTCCGCATCCCCGGCCGCGCCCCACGCCGCCGCCGGCGGGCGTGCGGCCCGCCGCCGCGCGGGCGACGGCCACCGGGGCGGCGGCGTGGGG
>NZ_JBPQTW010000203.1:0-12452 GCF_051386535.1 Streptomyces sp. URMC 127 | reverse complement strand
CCGCGCCGGGGGTGAGGCCGCTGCCGTCCCTGGTGTCCTCGGCGGGGCCGGAACCGGGGCCGGGAGCGGCGTCGTGGCCGGCGGGCGCGAGGGCGAGGACGACGTCGTAGCGGAAGCAGCTCAGTTCGTTGCGGTAGCGGCCGGCCTTGGGCAGGACGCGGACGTCGGCGAGCCGCGGGTAGCGGTGCCGCAGTGCGGTGAAGAGGCGGGGGTCGAGGGCCAGTTCCTCCTCGGCGTGCACGGCGCGGGCGATGCGTGCGCGTACGTCGCGGGCCCGGTCGCCGGCGGCGGCCCGGTGGACCGTCACGGAGGTGTGGAACAGGTCGAGCAGGGGCAGGCTGCGCAGGTCGCCCAGGAAGACGTGGCCCGCGCCGGGTACGGCCCCGACCGCCTGGTCCAGGACGGTCAGCAGGTAGTCGACCGAGGGGAAGTACTGGACGACGGAGTTGAGGATGACGGTGTCGAAGCTGTCGCCGGGCCGCACGGCCCGGTGGGCGGGCGCGGCGAGCAGTTCGACCCGGCCGCCGGTGCCGGGGCGGGTCCCGCCGAGGGTGCGCTGCAGTTCGCCGATGACCGCGGCGGACAGGTCCGTGCCCCGGTAGTGGTCGCAGCCGGGGGCGGTCCGGGAGAGGATCATGCCGGTGCCGCAGCCGATCTCCAGGACGCGGCGGGGCCGCAGCGCGCGCACCCGCTCGACGGTGTCCTCCAGCCACGCCTTCATCTCGCCGGGGTCGATGGGCCGGCCCGTGTAGCTGCTGTCCCAGCCTTCCAGGGTGTCCGGTCCGCCGGGCGTGCCGTAGGTGTCGTCGTAGAGCATCCGCCACTGGCCGACGCGGTCCTCCTCGCGGGCGGTGCCCGAGGGGTCGCCGGTGCGGCGCGGGCGCGGGCTGACGAAGGCCACGAGGCGGTCCCGGTCGGCGGCGACGACGCTCTGCAGGACCCGCGGGTGGTCGTCGATCACGGCGGTGATCTCGTCGGGTTCGATGCGGTGACCGCGGATCTTCACCTGCTGGTCGGCGCGTCCGAGGTAGAGGAGGCTGCCGTCGCCGAGGCGGCGGGCGAGGTCGCCGGTGCGGTACAGCCGGGCGCCGGGCTCGCCGGAGAACGGGTCGGGGACGAAGCGCTCGGCGGTCAGCGCTCCCCGGCCGAGGTAGCCGTAGGAGACGCCCGCGCCGCCGATGTAGAGCTCGCCAGTGACGCCCGCGGGCACGGGGCGCATCCGGTCGTCGAGGACGTGGGCGTGGGTGTTGTCGAGGGGGGTGCCGATGGGCACGGGGCCGTCGGTGGTGTCGCGGGCCTCGTGGGCGGTGCACGCGACGGCGGTCTCGGTGGGCCCGTACTCGTTGAACACGCGCACCGGCCGGTCGCCGCCGCGCCAGCGCGCGAGCAGCTCCCCGTGCAGGGCCTCGCCGCCGACGACGAGCGTGCGCGCCCAGTGGCCCGGGCGCTGCTGCGCCTCGTGGCCGTCGAGCATCCGCAGGTGCGACGGCGTGAGCTTGACCATGCTGAGGTCCTCGGCGCGGTCGGCGTGGGCGAGGAGGGCCTCCCCGGGGTTGTCGCCCTCGTCGCGCAGGACCAGGCGCTGTCCGGTCAGGAGCGGGGCGAAGATGCTGGTGACGGTGAGGTCGAAGGCGAGGGAGGAGTGCAGGGGCACGCCGCCGCCCTCGTGGACGCGATAGGTCCGGGCCGCCCACCGGAGGTAGTTGGCGACCTGGCGGTGGGCGAGCAGGACGCCTTTGGGGCCGCCGGAGGACCCGGAGGTGTACATGACGTAGAGGAGGTCGTCGCCCGTGACGGGGACGGCGGGCGGGGCGTCCGCCGGGGGCGGGGCGGCGTCGGTGCGCAGGACGCGCACGCCGGGTGCGTCCAGCCGGTCGCCGAGGCCGGGCCCGGTGACCAGCAGGCGCGCTCCGCTGTCCCGGAGCATGTGCTCCAGGCGGGCCCGCGGGTAGGCGGGGTCGAGCGGCAGGTAGGCGGCGCCGGCCTTGAGGACGCCGAGGAGGGCGGTCACGGCCCGGGGCCCGCGCTCGCAGAGGACGGCGACCAGGGAGCCGCGCCGGGCGCCCGCGTCCCGCAGGAGGTGCGCGAAGGCGTTGGCGGCGGTGTCCAGCCGGCGGTAGGTCAGTTCCTCGTCGCCGGGGCCGAGGACGGCGGTCGCTCCGGGGGTGCGGCGCGCCTGTTCCTCGAAGAGCCGGTGGACGCAGTCGGGTCCGGGGTGCGTCACGCGGGGGCCCCGGCCGGCGTCGAGGGCCTCGCGCCGTGCCCGGGGACCGAGCAGCGGCAGGTCGGCCAGCCGGGTGGCGGGGTCGGCGAGGGCCGCGCCGAGGAGGGTCTCCAGCCCCGTGGCGATGCCGTCGACCAGGGAGGCGTCGAAGAGGTCCGCGGCGTAGATGAAGGAGCACTCCAGGCCGGCACCGGACTCGTGGGCCACCAGGTCGAGGTCGAACCGGGCGCCCTCGTAGTCCAGGTCGAGCGGGGTGATGTCCATGCCCGCGGCCGAGCCGACGGGCTCGGGCGTGTTGTGGAAGGCCAGGTTGACCTGGTAGATGGGGTTGCGGCCGAGCTCCCGGTCGGGGTGCAGCCGCCGGGCCAGGACGTCGACGGGGATGTCCTGGTGGTCGTAGGCCGCGAGGCAGGTGGCGCGGACCTCGCGGAGGTACTCCTCGAAGGCGAGCCCGTCCCGGGGGCGGCCCCTGAGCACCACGGAGTTGACGAAGAAGCCGATGAGCTCGTGGAACTCCTTGTACCGGCGGTTCGAGACCGGCGTGCCGACCAGCACGTCGTCCTGCCCGGAGAAGCGGGCGAGCACGATCTGGAAGGCCGCCAGGAGCACCATGAACGGGGTGGCTCCCGCCTGCCGGGCCAGCCGGGCCACGGCGTCCCGGACGTCCGGCGGCAGCGTGAGGTGCCGCACGGCGCTGCGCCGGGTGACGGTGGCCGAGCGCGGCCGGTCGGTGGGCAGCGTCAGCAGCGGCGGTGCCCCGGCGAGCTGCTCCAGCCAGTACGCGATCTGCTGCTGCGCTTCCTCGGTGTGCAGCCAGTCCTGCTGCCAGCGCGCGTAGTCGGCGTACTGGAGCCGGGGCTCGGGCAGCGGGTCGGGGCGGCCCTCCAGGTGGGCCTCGTAGAGGGCGCCGAACTCCCGTGAGAAGACGCTGAAGGACCAGCCGTCGGCGACGGCGTGGTGGAAGTTGAGCAGCAGCAGGCAGTCGTCGGCGGCGAGGCGGACCAGGACGAAGCGGATCAGCGGCCCGTTCTCCAGGTCGAAGGGCACTTCCTGCTCGGCGCGTACGAGGCGGTCGCTCTCCTCGGCGCGGCGTTCCGGGGGCAGCCCGGTCAGGTCGATCACCGGGAGCGGCAGCCGCTCCGGCGGGCCGGTGCGCTGGACGGCCTCGCCGCGCACGACCGGCAGCCGGGCGCGCAGGACCGCGTGCCGGCGCGCCACCGCGTTGAGGGCGGCCTCGACGCCGTCGTGGCTGACCCGGCCGGTCAGCCTGACCTGGGCCGGGCAGTTGTAGGCGGGGCTGGCGGGGTCGAGCCGGTGCAGGAAGACCATCCGCCGCTGGGTGAACGACGCCGGTGCCTCCTCCGCGCCGCCGTGGATGCGGGCCAGCGCGCCGGTCGGTACGCCGCGCTCCCACAGGCGCCGCCACAGGGCCGCCCGCTTCTCCGGCGGCAGGTTCTCCACCTGGCGCAGCACCTCGGCCGCGGACCGCTGCCCGGCCTGCTCCGCCGCGCTCATCCGGGGGTTCCCGCCGGGCCGTCCGGCGCCCGCCGCGGCTCACCGGCGCCGAAGCCGAGGGCTGCGGAGCAGTAGGCCCGCCAGGGCGCGGTCGGCGTCTCCACCAGGCCGTGCGCGCCGGCGCCGGGAAGGACGGGGGTGCGGACGACCGTCAGGTCGTCGCGGAGGTAGACGACGTCGTCGTCGCCGAGGCCGGCGTCCGCGCCGCGCGCGAGTTCCGCCCAGCCGTCGAAGGACCGCAGGTCCCGCAGCGGGTAGGCCTTGCTGTACGCCCTCACGTCCGGGCCTCCTCCGGGCGGTCCTGCCCGTCCGTACCGTCCATGTGCCGGCGCAGGCTGAGCGGCCGCATGTCCGTCCAGACCTGCTCGATGTGGTCGAGGCACTCGGCCCGGGAGCCGCTGCGGCCCGCCTTGCGCCAGCCCAGGGGCGGCTCGCCGGGCTCGGGCCAGATGGAGTACTGCTCTTCGTCGTTGACGACCACGGCGTAGATCCGCTGGTCCTCGTCGGCTCCGTACACGTGCCTGCCTTTCTCGTCCGTCGTCTCGGGGCTGCGGGCCTCGGTGGTGCGGGGCTTCAGGGGTGGGTGCCGGTGTCCTCGCCGTGCCCGGTCAGCCGGGCCAGTTCGTCGACCAGGCCGTCCAGTTCGTCGGCACCGCCGGTGCCGCCGGCCGGGTGGTCGCCGGTGTGGCCGCGCGCTTCGAGCTCCGCGGCGATGCCGGCGACGGTCGGTGCCTCGAAGAGCGTGCGCAGGGGGAGGTCCGCGCCCAGCCGCTCGCGGATGCCGGCGACCATGGTCGTCGCCAGCAGGGAGTGGCCGCCCAGGAGGAAGAAGTCGTCGTGCACGCCGATCTCCCGGCGTCCGAGGACATCGGCCCAGATCTCCGTCAGCCGTTCCTCCAGGGGCGAGCGCGGCGCCACGAACTCCTCGCCGGACACCGTGCCGGAGCCCGCGGCCCCGCGCAGGGCCGCCGCGTCGAGCTTGCCGTTGGGCGTCAGCGGCAGGGCGTCCACCGTCACGAAGACCGACGGCACCATGAAGTCGGGCAGTTCGGCCCGCAGGGCGCGCCGGACGGCCGCCGGGTCCGGGGAGGCTCCCTCCTCGGGCACGAGGTAGCCGGCCAGGATCCGGTTGCCCGCGCCGTCCTCCTGCGCGACGGCGGCCGCGGCGGCGATGCCGGGCAGGCGGCGCAGCGCCGCCTCCACTTCGGCGGGCTCGATCCGGAAGCCGCGGATCTTCACCTGGCGGTCCGCGCGGCCGAGGAACTCCAGCTCGCCCGCGCGGTTGCGGCGGCCGAGGTCGCCCGTGCGGTACATGCGGGAGCCGGGCGGCCCGTAGGGGTCGGGGAGGAACCGTGCGGCCGTCAGTCCGGGGCGGCCGAGGTAGCCGCGGGCCACCCCGGCGCCGGCCAGGTACAGCTCTCCGGTCACGCCCGTCGGGACGGGTGCGCCGGCGGCGTCCAGGACGTACACCCGTGTGTTGTGCAGCGGGCGGCCGATCGGGGCGCTCAGCGGCCAGCCGGCCGGGTCGCCGGAGAGGGTGTGGGAGGTCACGGCGTGGGTCTCGGCCGGGCCGTAGACGTTGTGCAGGCGCCTGCCGGGCACCCGGCCGAGGAAGGCGCGCAGCCGGTCGCCGACCGTCAGCGCCTCACCGCCCTGGAACACCTCGGACAGGGCGGGCAGGTCGCTGCCCTGCCGGGCGGCGGCGGCGCAGATCGCGTCGATGACGAGGGTGGGCGCGCACAGTTCGGTGACCCGGTGCCGGTCGAGCCAGCGGGCCATGGCGTCGGCGTCGCCGCGCACGCCGTCGGCGGGGACGGCCAGGCAGTGACCCGCCAGCAGGGGCGCGAGGATCTCCTCGACGGAGAAGTCGAAGCCGATGGCGGTGAACTGGGCCATCCGCCGCTCCGTGCCGCCGCCCGCGAAGGCTTCGTTGTGCCAGCGGAGCATGTTGACCAGGCCCGCCATGGGCATCATCACGGCCTTGGGCCGGCCGGTGGAGCCGGACGTGTAGATGACGTAGGCCGGGTGCTGCAGTTCCGCCGCTGACGGCGGGGCCTCGCCGACCGGGTCCGGGTGGCCGGCGGCGTCCAGGGCCGCGCGGGTCGCGTCGTCGTCCAGCACCAGCCGGGCCGCCCCGTCCGGCAGCCGCCCGGCGGCGGCCGTGCTGGTCACGGTGAGGGCGGGCCGGGCGTCCGCCAGCATGAACTCGATGCGCTCGGCGGGGTACTGGGTGTCGACGGGCAGGTAGGCGGCGCCGGTCCGCAGCACGGCCAGGATGGTGGCGACCATCTCGGCGGAGCGCGGCAGGGCCATCGCGACGATCCGTTCGGGGCCCGCGCCCCGCTCGGCCAGGAGGCGTGCCAGCCGTCCGGCGTACGCGTCGAGCCGGGCGTACGACCAGGTCTCGTCCTCGAAGACCACGGCGGGCGCGTCCGGGGTGCGGCTCGCCGTGGCCGCGAACAACTGGGGCACGGTCGCCCGGGGCACCGGGCGTGCGGTGTCGTTCCACGCCTCCAGGAGGCGGTGGCGCTCCCCCTCCTCCAGGACGTCGATGCGGCTGATGGGCTGCCCCGGATCGCCGGCCACCGCGTGCAGCAGCCTGACGTACCGGCGGGCCAGGGAGGCGGCGGTCTCCCGGTCGAACAGGTCGGTGCTGTACTCCAGCAGCCCCTCGGCACCGCCGTCCGGGAGTTCGCGGAGGCTGATGAACAGGTCGAACTTCGAGGTCACCGTCGGGACCGGCTCCTCGGCCAGGCGCAGGCCGGGCAGCTCCATCTCGGTCCCGGGCGTGTTCTGGAGGGCCAGCATGACCTGGAACAGCGGGTGCCGGGCCGTCGAGCGGGCCGGGTTGAGCGCCTCCACCAGGCGCTCGAAGGGGACGTCCTGGTGCGCGTACGCGGCCAGGTCGGTCTCCCGGACGCGCTCCAGGAGGCCGAGGAAGTCCGGGTCGCCCGAGGTGTCCGTGCGCAGCACCAGCGTGTTGACGAAGAACCCGATCAGGTCCTCCAGGGCCTGGTCGGTCCGGCCCGCGATCGGTGTGCCGACGGGGATGTCGTCGCCGGCGCCCAGCCGGCTCAGCAGGGCCGCCAGCGCGGCCTGCGCCACCATGAACAGGCTCGTTCCGCTGCGCCTGGCGAGGTCCAGCAGCCGTTCGTGGAGGTCTCGTCCGAGGCCGAAGGACACGCTGCCGCCGCCGTCGCCGGCGGTGGCCGGGCGCGGCCGGTCGGTGGGCAGGGCGAGCTCTTCCGGTATGCCCTCCAGGGCGCCGCGCCAGTACGCGAGCTGCCGTGAGACGGCGCTGCCGGGGTCGTCCTCGGATCCGAGGATCTCCCGCTGCCACAGCGTGTAGTCGGCGTACTGCACGGGCAGCGGCTCCCAGTGCGGTGCGCGGCCCGCTGCGCGCGCGCCGTACGCGGTGACCAGGTCGCGGGCGAGCGGCGCCAGGGACCAGCCGTCCCCGGCGATGTGGTGCAGGACGACCATCAGCACGTGCTCGCCGTCGCCGAGGGAGAACAGCCAGGCGCGCAGCGGCAGGTCGCGGGTGAGGTCGAAGGGGTCGGCGGCGGCTGCTGCGAGGGCTTCGGTGAGGTCGCCGGGCGCGACGGTCCGGGTGGTGAAGCGCGGGCGTGCCGCGGCCGCGGCGACCACGTGCTGCCCGGGTTTGCCGTCGTGCTCGGCGAACCGGGTCCGCAGGGTCTCGTGCCGGTCCACCAGGTCGTCCAGGGCGGCGCGCAGCGCGGCGGTGTCGAGGTCGCCGGTCATGCGCAGCGCCATCGGGATGTTGTAGGTGGGATTCGGTCCGGCGAACCGGTTGAGGAACCACAGCCGGGCCTGGGCGAAGGACAGGGGCACGGGGTCCGGGCGCTCCGCCGGCAGCAGCGGCGTGCGGGGGCGGGCGCCGCCTCCGGGGCCGCCGGTCTCCAGGGCGCCGGTCTCCAGGGCGCGGGCGAGGCCGGCGACGGTCGGTGACTCGAACAGCAGCCGGATGGGGAGTTCGGTGCCGAGCTCCGTGCGCACCCTGCTGGCCACCCGGGTGGCCAGCAGGGAGTGGCCGCCCAGGAGGAAGAAGTCGTCGTGCACACCGATGTGCGTGCGGTCCAGGACGTCCTCCCAGATGCGCACCAGGGTCGCTTCCGCGGGTGAGCGGGGCGCGGTGTAGGCGCGGCCCGGTGCCGGACCGGCGCCGGCCGCGTCCGGCAGTGCGCGCAGGTCCAGCTTGCCGTTCGGGGTGAGCGGCAGGGCCTCCACGGGCACGAAGGCGGACGGCACCATGTAGTCGGGCAGTTCGTCGCGGAGCCGGGCGTGCCAGTCCGCGACGGGGGCATCCTGTGCGGGCCGGCCGGTGGCCACGTAGGCGACGAGCCGCCGGTCCGCTCCTTCGCCGTGCGCGACGACGGCCACGCCCTGGTGTCCCGTCACCTCGCGGACGGCGGCCTCGACGTCGCCGGCCTCGACGCGGTAGCCGCGGATCTTCAGCTGGCCGTCCCGGCGCCCGAGGTATTCGATGACCAGGCCGTCGCCGGTGTCGCGGTAGCGCGCCAGGTCGCCCGTGCGGTACAGCCGGGCGCCCGGCTCGGTGCTGAACGGGTGCGGGACGAAACGTTCCGCCGTGCGGCCGGGGCGGCCCAGGTAGCCGCGGGCGGATCCGGCGCCGCCGGTGTGGAGGACGCCCGGTACGCCGGGCGGCACGGGTTGGAGGGCGTCGTCGAGCACGTACGCCTCGGCTCCCGGGAACGGGCGGCCGATCAGGGAGCGGTGTCCCGCCCCGGGGGCGGGCGCGCGGTGGACGTGGTACGTGGTGTCGATCGTGTCCTCGGCCAGGCCGTAGGAGTTGACGAGCGTGGTGTGGGGGCCGGTGACCTCGCGGGCCCGGGCCAGATCGCTGTCGTAGACGGAGTCCGAGCCGACGATGAGCAGTTTCACGAACGCGAGGCTCTCGCCGGTCGTGCGCGCGTGCTCCACGAGGCCGTTGAGGACGAGCGGGACGAACTCGGCGCAGTCCGTCGCCTCCTCGCGCATGAGGGCCAGCAGTGCGGCGGGCTGGAGCAGCACGTCGCGGGGGCACAGGACGAGCTTCGCGCCGGAGCACAGGGCGCGCACCACGTCGCCGACGAAGACGTCGAAGCCGAAGGAGGCCATCTGCAGCACCGAGGACCGCTCCGCCATGCCGTAGGCGAGCTCCCAGCCGTACCGGCGGAGCGCCAGCGAACGGTGGGAGACCATCACGCCCTTGGGACGCCCCGTCGAGCCCGAGGTGTGGACGATGTACGCCAGGGAGTCCGGGAGGACGGGCACGGCGGGGTTGCCGGCGGGCTGCCCGGCGAGGTCGGCCGCCGTGTCGTCCGCGTCCAGCAGCAGTGTGGTGCCGGGCAGGTCGTCCGCCGGGCTCGCGCAGCGGCGGTGCGTGAGCACCAGCGCCACCCCGGCGTCCGCGGCGACGGCGGCCCGCCGCCGGGCCGGGCCGGACGGGTCGAGGGCCACGTGGGCCCCGCCGGCCTTCCAGACGGCCAGCGCGCCCACGATCAGGTCCGGTGCGCGCTCCATGAGGATGCCGACCCGGCTCTCGGTCCCGACTCCGTGCCGGCGCAGCAGGTGGGCGAGCCGGTTCGCCCTCTCGTTCAGCTGCCGGTACGTGAGGCGGTCCGTGCCGTGGACGACGGCCTCGGCGTCCGGCGCGGCCTCGGCGGCGCGCTCGAACAGCTCCACCACGGAGGCGTCGGGGACGGCCGTCGGCAGGGGCGGCCGGGCGGCGGCGAGCAGGGCCGCCCGTTCCTCGCCGGCGGTCAGCGGGATCTCGGTGACGGCGCGGTCCGGCCGCTCCAGGAAGGCGTGCAGCAGGTGCCGGTACAGGCCCGCGTACCGGGTGACGGTGTCCTCGTCGAAGAGGTCCGAGTTGTATTTGAAGATCAGCTCGGAGGAGCTGCCCGAGACCTGCACGTGGATCTCGAAGTCGGCCGGCGTGTACCGGCGGGGCGGGGTGACCAGCGAGGTGGTCAGGCCGGACAGCACCGGCGGCTCGGTGTCCCGGTCCAGGTTGAAGATCGTGCCGAACAGCTGGGAGCGGCTCGCGTCCGTGCTCGTGGGGAGCTTGCCGCGCAGCGCCGAGAACGGGAGACCGGCGTGGTCGTACGCGCCGAGGAGGGTCTTCTGGAGCCCTTCGAGGAGGTCCGCGGCAGTCTCTCCGGGACGGAGCGTGCTGCGGACGGGCAGGAGGTTGCTGCAGTTGCCGACGACCCGGTCGGCGTCCTCGTAGCCGCGCTGCGCCACGGGCACGCCGATGACCAGGTCGTCCTGGCCGGTGAGCCGGTGCAGCAGGCAGGCGTAGACGCCCAGCAGGATGGTGAAGGGGGTGCTGCCCAGTTTCCGTGCGGCGGCGGCCACGCGGCCGGCGACGTCCGTGTCGAGCGAGGCGGTCACCCGGCCGCCGCGGTAGGTCACGCGGGCCGGACGCGGGCGGTCCGTGGGGAGCCGGAGGGCGGGCAGCGCGTCGGCGAACCGTTCGAGCCAGTAGCCCTCGTCGGCCTCCCGGGCGGCGGAGCCCGCGTACCGGAGCTGGCGGGCGACGAAGTCGCGGTACTGCGGCGCGGCCGGCAGGTCCGCGGGGACGCCGTCGCGGCGGGCGTTGTAGAACCGCCCGATCTCGTTGAAGAGGACGCCGAACGACCAGCCGTCGATCACGGCGTGGTGGGCGGCGAGGTAGAGCTGGTGGCGGTCCTCCGCCAGCCGCAGGACGGCCGTGCGGAACAGGGGCCCGGTCGCCAGGTCGAAGGTCTCGTCGGCCCGGTCGTCCAGCCAGGCCCGCAGCGCCGCCTCGGCCCCGCCGGGCTGCCGGGCGCCGGAGAGGTCCACCAGCGGGACCGTGTCCCCGGCCGGGGCGGACGGTGTCTGGTGGGACCCGTCGGGGGCGAAGGCCGAGCGCAGGGACTCGTGACGGCGCACGGTGCTGCCGACCGCCTCGCGCAGCGCGTCCAGGTCGAGGTCGCCGCGCAGGTCGAGCAGCACGCTCTCGTTGTAGGAGCGCGACTGGTCGGGGCCCATCTGGTCGAGGATCCAGAGCTCTTCCTGCACCGCGCTGAGCGGGTACGGCTCACCGCTCGCGGCAGGGTCCGCGGCGGCGCCGGGGGCCGGGCCGCCGGCTGCGGTCCCCGGGGCGGGGGCGGCGGTCCCGGGGCCTGTCCGGAGGGCTCGGGCACCGGGGAAGAAGCCGGCCGTCCGCATGTCCTCGGCGACGCCGAGGATCACGGAGACGATCTCCTCCACGTCCTCGTCGCCGTGCGCGGTGGACAGGAAGCAGTTGCGCCCCTCCCAGATGTACAGGCCCCGCTCCAGCAGGGCCGTGTGGAAGAGCTCCGTGGTCTCGGCCTTCAGCGGCTGGTCGAGGAACCGCAGCCGGAACAGCGACCCGAAGTGCGCGACGCGCAGCGGCAGGGCGGCGTCGGCGAACGCGGAGTTGAGGCGTTCGGCGAGCCCGCCCACCCGCGCGTTGAGCTCCTCCTGCATCCGGGGGCCGCGGCGCTTCATCTCCAGGAGCACGGCCCGGCTCGCGGCGAGGGCCAGGGGGTGCTTGCAGAAGGTGCCGGTGTAGAAGGTGCGGACCGAGCCGGGGTACGGGGAGTCGCCGAAGGTCCACACGCCGCCGTCGATCGCGTCCATGTAGCGGGCGTCCCCCGCGACCACGCCGATGGGCAGCCCGCCGCCGACGACCTTTCCGTACGTGGCGATGTCCGCCTCGATGCCGAAGAGCGCCTGGGCGCCGCGCGGGTGGGTGCGGAAGCCCGTGATGACCTCGTCGAAGACCAGCGCGACGCCGGCGTCGCGGGTGATGCGGCGCAGCTCCTCCAGGAAGGCGCGGGGCTGCAGGCCGGGGTGGCGGCTCTGCACCGGCTCGACGAGCACCGCCGCCAGCTCGCCGAGGTGTTCGCGGATCACGTCCAGGGAGGCCGCGTCGCCGTACGGCAGGACCAGCGTCTCCCGGCTGACCGCCTCGGTGATCCCCGGGGCCAGTGGGACGGCTTCGCCGGCCCTGCCCTCGAAGTCCTGCCGGGACAGGACGGGATCGGCGGAGCCGTGGTACGAGCCGGCGAACACCACGACCCTGGACCGGCCGGAGACCGCCCGGGCCAGGCGGATCGCGACCATCACCGCCTCGGAACCGGTGTTGCAGAACAGCGCCCGGTCCTTGCCGGTCATCTCGCAGATGAGCCCGGCGACTTCGGCGGTCAGGGCGGGCTGCGGTCCCAGCTGGATGCCCTGGGCCAGCTGCCCGGTGATCGCCTCGTTGATGAACGGTTCGTTGTGCCCGAAGACGTTGACGCCGAAGCCCATCGTCAGGTCGATGTACTCGTTGCCGTCCACGTCCCACAGCCGGGCGCCCCGGGAGCGGGTCACCCCGATCGGGTAGTGCGTCTCGCGCAGCCGCACGTCGGACCGCGGGGAGTTGCGGACGTCGGCGTTGACGGCCCGCTCGCGGACGGCCTGGGCCTTCGAGGCCCGGGTGCGCTCGCAGTAGCGCCTGACGAGGTCCTCGGTGAACTTCTCCTGGGCGTCGGTGAGCCGCCGGGCCGGACCGGTGCCGGCGGGGCCGGCGGGGCGGAAGGCCACGTAGGTGTCGGCGGGGGCGAGCGGGATGGGCGTCGGCCCGGCCTGCTCCGGTGGGCGGGTCCCCTCGGCAGGGGCCGGTGCGGCGGAGGCCGGAGCGGGGGCGGGGACAGCG
>NZ_JBPQTW010000202.1:0-12460 GCF_051386535.1 Streptomyces sp. URMC 127 | reverse complement strand
CGCGTGCCCGCCCCCGGACCCCGCCACCGTCTGCACGGCGAGCGCGAACAGGGCATCGCCCGTCAGGACCGCCGGGCCCGTGCCGAACGCCTTCCACGCCGCGTCACGGTGCCGCCGCCGCTCGTCCCCGTCCATGATGTCGTCGTGCACGAGCGAGAAGGTGTGCACCAGCTCGACGGCCACCGCCGCCTGCACCGCCTCCTGCTCCGGCGCCCCCACCGCCTCCGCGCCGAGCAGGGCGAACGCCTGGCGGACGCCCTTGCCGCCGGGCGACGTCCCCGGCGTGCCGTCGGCCTCGCACCAGCCGAACGAGAACGCGGCCATCCGGCCCGGCAGCGGGTGCAGCGTCGCCACGGCGGCTCTCAGCGCCGGCTCCACCAACTCCCTGGCACGGGCCGTCGCCTGGGGCGCGGGAGCGCGGAGACCGGTCTGCGGGGGCATGGGCTTCTCTTTCCTGTGGTGGCCCGGCACGGAGAAGTGGCACGGGCGAAGGACGTACGAGGCGGAAGACCGTACGAGGCGAAGGACGTACGAGGCGAAGGGCCTGCGCGACGGAGGCCGTACTAGGCGAAGGGCCTGCGCAAAAGGGGCCGTACGGGACCGGGCCGCCGGGCGACGGTGGCCGTACGGTCAGGCGGAGGCCCCCGTGGCCAGGCCGGGTCAGGCGCGGCCAGGTGCGGCCAGGTGCGGTCAGGCAGCCGGCCGGTCGCCGGCCGGTGCCACCCCCAGCTCGGCCCGCGCCGCCTCGACCATCTGCCGCGCGTGCAGCAGCCCGATCCGGCCGAGCGTGCGGTGCAGGTCGTCCAGCTCCGCGGCCGTCGCCTCGCGGTCGTGGCCCAGCCGGGCCCGGGACTTGACCAGGCCCAGCCGGGCCAGCGCCGCGCCCCGCGGCTCCGCCATCTCCTCGAACTCCGCCAGCGCTCCGCGGTAGCACTCCTCGGCCTCGGCATACCGGCCTGCGCGGAAGAGCACGTTGCCCCGCATCTTGTGGTTGTACGCGAGCGCGCTCACCAGCTTCATCCGCCGGCACGTCACCTCGGCCTCCGACAGCAGCTCCAGCGCCCGGCCGGTCTCGCCCCGCAGGGACAGCACGTCGGCGATCCCGCGCAGCGCCCACGCGTGGCCGCGGGCGTCGTCGGCCCCGCCCGCTATCTCCGCGGCCTCCTCGAACATCGCGAGCGCCGTGTCGTACGAACCGGAGTTGCGGTGCATCTGCGCGATGCCCTCCAGCGCCCACACCGTGTGGCGGGCCTCGCCGCGGCGCCGGGCCTCCGCCAGCAGCTGCTCGTGGAGCGCGCCGACGGCCTCGTAGTCGCCCTGGATGCGGCCGGTCTCGGCGAGGCCCGCGAGAGAGTAGCCGCGGGCGACGACGTCGCCGCCCCGCTCGGCGAGCCCGGCGGCCGTGGCGAGCCACCTGCGGGCGAGGGCCAGGTCGCCGCGCTGCCGGGCGAGCGTGCCGCCGCTCCACACGGCCCACGCCATCGCCCCCTGGTCACCGGCCTCCCGCGCGGCCCGGTAGCTCGCCTTCCAGGCGCGCTCGGCCTCCGCGACCCGGCCCAGCCGCCGACTCGCCTCGGCGACGGCCAGCTCGGCGTGCGCCGAGTCCAGGGCGGAGCCCGTCAGCTCGGCCTGCTGCCGCTGCTCGACGGCCTTGGCGAGCACTTCTTCGAGGGAAGCGTTCACCGAGAGGTCCTCCAGGGAGCCCCGGTACTCGGGAGCAAATGCCTTGCCGTACATGGTCCGCCTCACGTCGCGATACAGGTTTCCGGGAGTCCGGAGCCCCGGAATCCGGGATTCGGGATCGGCCGGGGAGGGGCCCGCCGCACGGCGGCGGCCCCCGCGCCCTGCTGATGATCAAGAAACTACGGCCCCGGACCACCGGCGGTAATCCGACCGTGAGGCGGTGTTCCGTACGTCTGAGGTCCGGCGCGAACGCCGCGTGTCATACGCGAGATGTACGGGGACCTTGGGGGCCGGGGGAGGATTTGTAGAGTGTCCCGCTGGGAAATCCCCTAGTACAGGCGTTCGGCCACAGCTGTTCGGCGCCAAGGGGAGCACGGGAAAGACGGGGGGGCGGGGCCATGAGCGAGTCCGGTGTGCCCGGCGCGCTGGGGACGGGGGTCGGCTGGCGGCCGGAGCTCGCCGCCGCTCTCGCGGGCCCGGTCCGCGCCGACTGGGTGGAGGTCGTGGCCGAGAATGTCTGCCCGGGTCATCTCCCCGAGCCGCTCCGCCTCCTGCGCGAGCGCGGCACGGCGGTGATCCCGCACGGCGTCTCCCTCGGCCTGGGCGGCGCGGACCGCCCGGACCTCGCCCGGCTCGCGGCGCTGGCCGAGCGCGCCGAGGCCCTCGGCTCGCCGCTCGTCTCCGAGCACATCGCCTTCGTACGGTCCGGGGGGCCGCTGACCGGCTCGCCGCGCATCGAGGCAGGGCACCTGCTGCCCGTGCCCCGCACCCGGGACGCCCTGGACGTCCTGTGCGAGAACGTCCGCATCGCGCAGGACATGCTGCCCGTACCGCTCGCCTTGGAGAACATCGCGGCCCTCATGACCTGGCCGGACGAGGAGCTGACCGAAGGCCGCTTTCTCGCCGAGCTCGTCGGGCGGACGGGCGTGCGGCTGCTCCTCGACGTCGCCAACCTCCACACCAACCACGTCAATCTCGGCCACGATCCGGCCGCCGCCCTCGACGAGCTGCCGCTCGACGCCATCGCCTACGTGCACGTGGCCGGCGGTGTCGAGCGGGACGGCCTGTGGCACGACACCCACGCCCACCCGGTGACGCGGCCCGTCCTCGACGTGCTCGCCGAGCTGGCGTCCCGCGTCGCCCTCCCCGGCGTCCTCCTGGAACGGGACGACGCCTTCCCCGGGCCGGACGAGCTCGCTGCGGAGCTGGACGCCGTCAGGGCGACGGTGGCCGGTGCCCGGCGCTCGCCGCAGCCGGCCCGGCGGCAGAAGGAGACCTCCGGTGTCTGACCCCAGGGACCCCACGGACCCCATGGCCGTAACGGATGTCACGGATGTCACGGATGTCACGGACGTCGTGGCCCCGTCGGACCTTGTGGCCCCCGCCGCCTCCCCGACCGACGCCGCACGCCTGCGCCTCGCCCAGGCCCAGCACGCCCTGCTCTCGGCGCTCGTCGCGGACGCGCCCCCGCCGCCCGGGCACGACCCGCAGCGCCTGCAGACGCAGCGCCGGGCACTGCTCGGCAAGCGCGCGGAGGTCGTGGCGAAGGTCGCGCCGGAGCTCCCCGCGATCCTGGGGCCGGACTTCCGGCGGCTGTTCCTCGACTACGCCCGGGGCCGGCCCATGCACCACGGCTACCGCCAGGACGCCCTCGACTTCGCCGCACGACTCCTGGAGACGGACGGCGCCCTGACCGGCCCCGGGCAACGGGAGCGCCTCGCGGAATGGCGGGCGGCCCAAGCGGCAACTGCCCAAGCGGTAACGCCCCACGCGACGGCGGAGCACGCGGAGGATCCCGCGGCCCGGCTCCGCCCGGCACCCGCCCGCCTCGCCTCGGCCTGGCGCACCCTGCGTTCGCGCATCACCCGAAAGGCAACCGACCTATGACCGCAGGCATCGTCGCGCTCACCGTCGCGATGTTCCTCGCCTTCCTGGCCCCCTCGGCCTGGCTGACCGTCACCCGCAGGCGCACCCTCGCCGGTCCGCCGCCCGCGCCGGGCGAACCCGGGCTGCTCGAAGTCGCCTACCTGCGCGGCGGGCCGGCCCGGGTGGTGGACACCGTCGTCGCCCGCATGTGCGAGGACGGGCGGGTCTCCGTCGACAGCACCGGCAAGCTCAAGGTGGAGCGGGCCTCCGCGGACAACGCCGTGGAGCGCGCCCTGCTGGCCCGCTGCGGCCCCGACTGGGGCACCAAGCTGTACCGCCTCAGGGTCTCGCTGCAGTTCGACGCCGCCGTCGACGGCGTCCGCAGCTCGCTCGTCAACCGCGGGCTGCTGATGTCCGCCGCCGCGCAGCAGAAGTGGCGGCGGGCCGCGGACGTGCAGGTGTGCGGACTCGTCGTCGGAGCCGTCATCGCCCTGGGGCTGCTCGGCGTGCCCGCCGCCCTCCCGGTGGCGATCGTGGGTCTCGCCGTCCTCGCGGGCGGCATCAAGCTCCGCATCGCGCACGGGCCGCAGACGGCGAAGCCCGGGTTCACACCGCACGGCCGGGAGTTCACCGACCGGCTGGGCACGGTCGGCCCCTGGCGCGTCCGCGCGTCGGCCGAGCACCCGGAGGGCGTCGCGGGCGTCGTCGCCATGCACGGCACGGACGGGCCCGAGCCGGACCAGCCGTACCTGCACCAGCTCAGGCTGGCGATACGGACGCGCCCCCGCACGAGCACGCCTGCGAAGACCTCCAAGTCCGCGAAGTCTTCCGCCGCGTCCTCGGCGTCGTACTCCTCGTACTCCTCGTCCGGCGGGTACAGCTGCTCCAGCGCCTCCAGCTGCTCCTCCGGCTCGCACCACTCGGGCCACTCAGGTCACTCGTCCCACTCCAGCTGCTCGTCCCACTCGTCCTGCTCCAGTTCGAGCTCCAGCTGTGGCGGTGGCAGCAGCTGTTCTTCCTGACCGGTTCCTCCTGAACGCTTCCTTCCGGTGAGCTGGTAGCTTCACCGGGTGATCACTTCATGATCACCTGGTCGTTACCAGCACCCCCGAAAAGGAAGCACCTTGGCTCGTCACCGGCTCCGCCGTTTAACCCGTACTGCACGTACCGCAGGTCCCGCGGCGCTCTCCGCCCTCGTCCTCGCCGCGCTCCCCGCGGCCCCCGCGTCCGCCGACTCCGGCACCCCGCACCTCGACGCCGTCGAACAGACCCTCCGTCAGGTCTCGCCCGGCCTCGAAGGCCGCGTGTGGGAGCGCACCGCCGGCAACGCCCTGGACGCCCCGGCCGGCGACCCCGCAGGCTGGCTGCTGCAGACCCCCGGCTGCTGGGGCGACGCGAGCTGCTCCGAGCGCCCCGGCACGCAGCGGCTGCTGGCCCGGATGACGGACAACATCGCGAAGGCCAAGCGCACCGTCGACATATCCACCCTCGCCCCGTTCCCCAACGGGGCGTTCCAGGACGCGATCGTCGCGGGCCTGAAGAAGTCGGTGGAGAACGGCAACAAGCCGAAGGTCCGCGTCCTCGTCGGCGCCGCGCCCGTCTACCACATGAACGTGCTGCCCTCGAAGTACCGCGACGAGCTGCGCGACAAGCTCGGCAAGGCCGCCGACGGCATCACGCTCAACGTCGCGTCGATGACCACGTCCAAGACCGCGTTCTCCTGGAACCACTCCAAGCTCCTGGTCGTGGACGGGCAGTCGGCGATCACCGGCGGCATCAACAGCTGGAAGGACGACTACGTCGACACCACCCACCCGGTGTCCGACGTCGACCTCGCCCTGACCGGCCCCGCCGCCGGCTCCGCGGGCCGCTACCTGGACCAGCTGTGGTCCTGGACCTGCGAGAACAAGAGCAACATCGCGAGCGTGTGGTTCGCCGCCTCACCCGGCGCCGGATGCATGCCCACGATGGAGAAGGACGCCAATCCCGTCCCCGCCCCGGCCACCGGGAACGTCCCCGTCATCGCCGTCGGCGGACTGGGCGTCGGCATCAAGGACTCCGACCCCTCGTCGGCCTTCCGGCCGGAGCTCCCCACGGCGCCGGACACCAAGTGCGTCGTGGGCCTGCACGACAACACCAACGCCGACCGCGACTACGACACGGTCAACCCCGAGGAGAGCGCCCTGCGCGCCCTCGTCGCCAGCGCGCGCAGCCACGTCGAGATCTCCCAGCAGGACCTCAACGCCACCTGCCCGCCGCTGCCGCGCTACGACGTCCGGCTGTACGACGCGATCGCCGCGAAGCTGGCCGCCGGCGTGAAGGTGCGCATCGTCGTCAGCGACCCCGCCAACCGGGGCGCCGTCGGCAGCGGGGGCTACTCGCAGATCAAGTCGCTGAACGAGATCAGCGACGTCCTGCGCAACCGCCTCGCGCTGCTCCCGGGCGGCGCGCAGGGGGCGAAGACGGCCATGTGCAGCAACCTGCAGCTCGCGACCGCCCGCAGCTCGGACAGCGCCAAGTGGGCGGACGGCAAGCCGTACGCCCAGCACCACAAGCTGGTCTCGGTGGACGGCTCGGCCTTCTACATCGGCTCGAAGAACCTCTACCCGTCCTGGCTGCAGGACTTCGGGTACATGGTGGAGAGCCCGGAGGCCGCCAAGCAGCTCGACTCCGAGCTGCTGGCCCCGCAGTGGAAGTACTCGCAGGCGACCGCGACCTTCGACTACGCCCGGGGGATCTGCCAGGGCTGACCTTCGGCGCCCTGGCGCGTCGATGCCCTGACGGCCCGCGCCCGGCGCAGGGCGCAGGACGCAGGGCGAGCGAGTGAACCGCGGCCCGCGGCTGGTGACAGCCGCGGGCCGCGTGCGTACGGGACGGCCGCGTGCGTACGGGACGGCCGCGTGCGTACGGGACGGCCGCGTGCGTACGGGACGGCCGGCGGGTCAGCGCAGCGTCATCACCTTCTGCGGCGAGCGCTCGGGCGTGCGGGCGGCGGTGTCCGCGGACGGCGCCTTGCCGCAGAACTCGGCCTCGGTCAGGGCAGTGAGGTCACCGCCCCAGTCGCCGTTCAGGTTGAACGCGGCGGTGTGCTTGCCGCCGGCCGTGGCGGCGGCCAGGCTGACGGAGCCGTGGATGCCGCCGGTGTGCGACCAGACGGTCACACCGCACGACAGCGGGATCTCGGCGACCCCGAGGCCGTAGCGGGCGCCCGGCATCTGCCCGCGGGTGGAGACGGTGGTCTGCAGCTCGCGCTGCTGGGCCCCGGGCAGCAGCTTCCCGCCGATCAGGGCCCCGTAGAAGCGGTTGAGGTCACCGGTGGTGGAGATGATCTCGCCGGCGGCCCAGCCCCAGGAGGGGTTGAGCTCGGTGGCGTCGAAGGGCTTCGTGCCCGGGTCCTCGGAGCCCGCCGTGGTGTAGGCCGTGCCGTGCGGGTCCGGCATCTTCGGCGACGTGCCCGGGAGGGTGGTGCCGCGCAGGCCGAGGGGCCGGATGACGCGCCGCTCGATCTCGGTGGCGTACGGATGCCCCGACACCTTCTCGACGACCATGCCGGCGAGGATGTAGTTGGTGTTGGAGTAGTTCCAGCCCGCGCCCGGCCGGAAGTCCGGCGCGTGCGACATGGCGACCTTCACCAGCTCGGCGGGGGTGTGGGTCTCGAAGCGGTGCTCGCGGAAGCCGGGGCCCAGCAGCTTCTGGAAGCCGGGGTCGGCGGTGTAGTTGTAGACCCCGCTGGTGTGGTTGAGCAGCTGCCGGACGGTGATCTTCCGGCCGTCGTGGCCGTTGCCCCGGACCACGCCGGGCAGCCAGTGGTCGACGGAGTCGTCCAGGCTCAGCCTGCCCTCGGCCTCCAGCTGGAGGAGGACGACGGAGGTGAAGACCTTGCTGACGCTGCCGATGCGGAAGCGGTCCTGGGCCAGGCGCGGGCGTCCCGTGCCGAGGTCGGCGACCCCCGCCGACCCCTGCCAGGTGCCGCCGGCGTCCCGGGCCTGCCCCAGGACGCCGGGTATGCCCGCCCGGAGCTGGGCCTCCATGGCGCTGCGGGTGGCGGAGTGCCGGTCGTGCCGCCCGGCGGCGTCGCCGTCGGCCGTGGCGGCCGCGGCGGGGACGGTGAGGACTGCCGCGGTCATCGCCGCGGTGGCGAGCGCCCCGGTCACGGCTCTGCGGACGGTGCGTACGTTCATGGCGTGCAAACCCCTCTGCTCCGGTCGGTGTGCGGACAGGGGGCAGGACCCCGCCCGGACGTCCGGGGTTGATGGGCCTCGTGAGTAAGGAGTGGAATCCGGCCACCAGGAAGGGGGGAATCCGGTTTGAGGCAGGGTGCGCGGCAGGGTGCGCGGCAGACCGGAGATTCCCCACAGAATCCGCCGCGAGGGAACCGGGGAGGGCGGTCGCGGCGTCCAGGGTGACCGCTCCGCTCCGGGGGGACCGCCCACGATCGGCTGAATCCCGCTCTCCGCGGCCGCCGCGGCGCCGGACTGTCTCCCCCTTCCGGCATGGTCCGCGTCTCACGGTCCGGTGCTCCTCCCTCACGCAGAGTGCTCCGTGGCCGGTGAGCGGCTCCCACCGGCGGCGCGTGCGGGCCGCCCGGGACGGGCGCCCCCGAGGGGGTGCGGGCGCGGCGCGTGTAGCTTTGCCGTACAGCCGTGCCGTCGTCCGTCTGCGGCAGGCGATCGTCACCTTCGCGTGTACTGCCGTGCCGGTACCGCCCTAACGATTCAAAGGACGCCCCACCCATGCCGTACGTGCGCCACTGGTTGCGCAACTCCGTCCTGCTGTTCGCCGTCGCGATCACGCTGGGCCTGGTCGCCGTGCACACCGACCTCATCCAGCCGCACGACCTGAAGCTGGACCGCACGGTCCAGACCACCTTCCGCACCGGGTGGCTGAACGTGGTCATGGAGGGGGTCAGCGCCCTCGCGTCCCCGGTCGCCGGCGTCCTGATCCTCGCGGCCTGGAGCGGCTGGCTGCTGTTCGTGCGGCGCCGTCCGGTGACGGCGGTCGCCACGTTCCTCGTCGTCGCGGTCGGCTGGAACAGCACCCAGCTCGCGAAGGCCATCGTCGCCCGGCCGCGGCCGCCCAGGGAGTTCATGCTCGACCCGGAGATCGGCTCCAACAGCTTCCCCAGCGGCCACACCGCCTTCACCGTCGCCATGGTCATCGCCGCGTACTTCCTCCTGCGGGAGTCCCGCCACCGGCGGACCGTCCTGGTCGTCGGCGCCTTCGCCGTGCTGCTCGTGGCCTTCTCCCGGTGGTACGTCGGCGCCCACTACCCGACCGACACCCTCGGCTCGGTCCTGATCGCCTCCTCCGCGATCCTCTTCGTCACCGGCGTCTGGCACGCCTGGCTGCTGCCGCGGCTCTACCGCATCCCGCTGCTGGAGCGCTTCGGCCTGGACCAGGAGCTCGCCGAGCTGGAGGCCGCGGAGCACGGCGGCCACCACGGCCACACCCGCCCCGTGCCGCACAGCCGGCGCCGCGGCGGGGGCGGCACCCCCGCCGGTGGGCGCCACCGCCGGCACGCCGGCCGCTGACGGCCGCGGCGCCGTCCGCCGCTTCTGACGCTTCTGACAGGACCTCGCAGGGCTGACGCCCTGCGAGGTCTGTTGTTTCTTCGCCTTCCGCTGTTTCTCCGCCTTCCACATTTCTGGAACAGGTTCTACGGTGTGCGCCGTCGGCGCGGGCGAGACCCTGGAGGGGCCGTGGACCTCGAATACACCCCGGAACAGCAGCGCTTCCGCGCGGAGCTGCGCGACTACTTCGCCGGGCTGGTCTCCGGCCGGGACCCGGGCAGCCACGACGACCCCGCCGCGCAGAAGCGCTTCTACCGCGCCACGATCCGCCGCCTCGGCGCGGACGGCCGCCTGGGCGTGGGCTGGCCGGCCGAGTACGGCGGCAGCGGCCGCACCCCCATGGAGCAGTTCATCTTCTTCGACGAGGCCGCCCAGGCCGGCGTGCCGCTGCCCCTGATGGCGCTCAACACCGTCGGCCCCACGCTCATGCAGTTCGGCACCGCGGAGCAGAAGGCGTACTTCCTGCCGCGGATCCTCTCCGGCGAGCTGGACTTCGCCATCGGCTACAGCGAGCCCGGCGCCGGCACGGACCTCGCCTCCCTCACGACGCGCGCGGTGCGCGACGGCGACACCTACGTCGTCAACGGGCAGAAGATCTGGACCACCAACGGCGACAGCGCCGACTGGATCTGGCTGGCCGTCCGCACCACTCCCGTCACGGACGGCACCCCGCCGCACAAGGGCATCACGCTCCTCCTCGTACCGACCAGCGCCCCCGGCTACTCCTGCACCACCATCAACACGCTTGCCTCCCACAGCACCACCGCGGGCTACTACGAGGACGTGCGCGTGCCCGTCCGCAACCGCGTCGGCGAGGAGAACCAGGGCTGGCGGCTGATCACCACCCAGCTCAACCACGAGCGCGTCACCCTCGCCGCCCACGGCGCCACCGCGATCCGCGCCCTGCGCGACGTCCGGCGCTGGGCCGCCGCCACCAAGCTCGCCGACGGCCGGCGCGTCATCGACCTCGGCTGGGTCCGCACCCGGCTCGCCCGCACCCACCTGCGCCTGGAGGCGATGAAGCTCCTCAACTGGCAGATGGTCGACGCCCTGCAGCGCTCCGCCCTCACCCCCCAGGACGCCTCCGCCGCCAAGGTCTACGGCTCCGAGGCCCGCCGCGACGCCTGCGCCTGGCTCATGGAGGTCCTCGCCGCCGCGGGCCCCCTCAAGGAGGGCTCCACCGGTGCCGCCCTCCACGGCGAGCTGGAGCGCGCCTACCGTGCCGCTGTGATCTTCACCTTCGGCGGCGGCAACAACGAGATCCAGCGGGAGATCATCTCCTGGATCGGCCTGGGGATGCCGCGCGTGCGCCGATAACCTGACGACGACGGGAGGTGCCCCATGCCGCAAGCCGACCCCGGGCTCTTCGGGCCCGGTTCGGTCACCTGGCAGCTGCACGGCGACCCCATGATGTGGATCGCCGGGGTGCGCGCCCTGTGGCTGCAGGCGCTGCACCCCCGCGCCGTCCGCGGCGTGACGCAGAACTCCGACTTCCGCAAGGACGCCTGGGGCCGGCTCCTGCGCACCGCGGACTTCGTCGGCACCACCACGTACGGCACCACCGAGGCCGCCGAGCGCGCGGGCGCCGCCGTCCGCCGCATCCACCGCCGCCTGTCCGCCACCGACCCGGACACCGGCGAGCGCTACCCCGTGGACGACCCCGGCCTGCTGCTGTGGGTGCACTGCGCCGAAATCGACTCCTACCTCCACGTCGTCCGCCGCTCCGGCATCCGCCTCAGCGACGCCCAGGCCGACGCCTACTACGCCGAACACCGGCAGTCCGCCCGCCTCGTCGGCCTTGACCCTGCCGACGTGCCGGACACGGCCGGGCGGATGGCCGCCTACTTCGAAAAGATGCGCCCCGGGCTCGCCCTCACCCCCGAGGCCCGCGGGGTCGACGCCTTCCTGCGGCGCCCGCCCGTGCCGCGCGCGGCGGTCCCGGCGCGCGCCCTGGTCTGGGGGCGGGCGGCCTCCCTCGCGTACGCCGCGCTGCCTCCCTGGGCCCACGAGCTGTACGGCCGGCCGGCACCGCCCCCGGCCGTCGTCACCCGGCGGCTGCGCACCGCGGGCGCGGCGCTGCGCCTGATCCCCGCCCGCGTCCGCTGGCAGCTGCCGCCCAAGCACATCCTCCGCGCCGTCGCGAGACTCGGGGCCGGTAGCCGTCCTTCCGTCTACAACCTGCACAGACGGGCCGCCATACTGGACGGGCCGGGGGAAGCGCGGGGCATCGACGGGGGCGGCGGCGCGGGATGGCGGACACCAGGCTGATCCAAGGGCGGTACCGCCTGCTCGAACGCATCGGGCGGGGCGGCATGGGCGAGGTGTGGCGGGCGCTCGACGAGTCGCTCGGCCGGCAGGTCGCCGTCAAGTGCCTCAAGCCCATGGGGCCCCGGCACGAGCCGTCCTACCTCCGGGTGCTGCGCGAGCGCTTCCGCCGCGAGGCGCGCGTCGCGGCCGCGCTGCAGCACCGCGGCATCACCGTCATCCACGACTTCGGCGAGTCCGACGGCGTGCTCTTCCTCGTCATGGAGCTCCTCGACGGCCGCAACCTCAGCGAGCTCCTGGAGGACGCCTGCGGGCAGCCGCTGGCCGTGCCCGACATCCTGGATATCGCCGAGCAGGTCGCCGCCGCCCTCGCCTACACCCACGGGCAGGGCGTCGTCCACCGCGACCTCAAGCCCGCCAACGTCATGCGGCTGACGGACGGCAGCGTGAAGATCTGCGACTTCGGCATCGCCCGGCTCGGCGACTCCATCGGCTACTCCTCGCTCTCCTCCCGCCTCACCGGCACCGGCATCGCCATGGGCACCCCCCACTACATGTCGCCCGAGCAGATCGGCGGCGGCCCGGTCGACCACCGCAGCGACCTGTACTCCCTGGGCTGCGTGCTGTACGAGCTCGCCACCGGCGCCCCGCCGTTCGCCATGGACGACGCCTGGGCCGTGCTCGTCGGCCACCGGGACACCGCCCCCGTGCCGCCGCGCACCCACCGGCCGGAGCTGCCGGAGGACTTCGAGCGCATCGTCCTCGGCCTGCTCGCCAAGGACCCCGACGACCGCCCTCCCGACGCCGCGGACCTCCACGCCCGCCTGCTCGCGCTGGAGCCGACGGCCCGGCCCGTACGCCCGGTGACCGTCCACCGCACGCCGCCCGAGCGCCGCCCGCGCCCCGTGCGGGCGTCCGTCCGGCTGCCCGAGCCACGGCTGCCCGGCTGGGCCAGGAACATGACCACCGGCTCCAAGGCGACCGGCCCCGGCCCGCGGCCGGCGCTCCCGCCGGACCCGGCGGCGGCGCTCACGGGTGCTTGGACAGAGGGGCCGAAGGGGCCAAGGGGGCCGTGG